>NZ_JBKJFM010000008.1:0-87384 GCF_046614825.1 Streptomyces nanhaiensis | reverse complement strand
GCTGCTGCGGGCGGCGGGGGTGCGGGTCGCCGCGGGCAGCGGAGCCCTGCGCGACACGGCCAACCCGGTGGGCCGCGGCGACCCGCTGGAGGCCGCCTACCTGCTGGCCTCGCACGGCCAGGCCGGACCGGAGGAGGCCTACGAGGCGGTGAGCGCGCGGGCTCGGGAGGCCATGGGGCTGCCGCGGGTGCGGATCGAGGCCGGCTTCCCGGCGGAGCTGCTGGCCGTGCGCGGCCGCACGCTCGCCGGGACGCTCTCACTGGCGTACAGCCGCCTGGTCGTCCACCGCGGCCGGGTGGTGGCCCGTACCAGCGCGGTGCGCGAGTACTGCGACGCCATGGACCCGGGCGGCCCCGCGGACACGGCGGCCCCGGAACCGGGCGGCCCCGCGGCCGAACTGGGACTCCCCCGCCAGTCGCAGCGCTGACGGCGGCGTACACGGCGGCGTACACGGCGGAGGGCGGGTCCGGCGGCGTACGGTCGGGGTATGCGCACAGTCATCGCTGGAGGACACGGTCAGATCGCACTGCGGCTGGAGCGGCTGCTCGCCGCGCGCGGTGAGGAGGTCGTCGGGCTCGTCCGGCGGCCCGAACACGCGGACGACCTGCGCTCGGCGGGGGCCGAGCCGGTCGTCTGCGACCTGGAGTCGTCGTCCGTGGAGGAGGTCGCCCGGCACCTGCGGGACGCCGACGCCGCGGTCTTCGCGGCGGGTGCGGGCCCGGGCAGCGGCACGGCCCGCAAGGAGACGGTGGACCGCGCGGCCGCGGTCCTCCTCGCGGACGCCGCCGAACTCGCCGGAGTACGCCGCTTCCTGGTCGTCTCCGCGATGGGCGCGGACGACGAGCCCCCCGCCGACATGGAACCCGTCTTCGCCGCCTACCTGCGCGCCAAGGGCGCCGCGGACGACGACATCCGCCGGCGCGTCAACCTGGACTGGACGATCCTGCGCCCCGGCCGCCTCACCAACCACCCCGGCACCGGGCGGGTGCGGCTGGAGCCGCGCACGGGCCGCGGCGAGATCTCCCGCGACGACGTGGCCGCCGTCCTCCTCGCCCTCCTGGACGACCCGCGCGCGGCGCGGGTGACGCTGGAGCTGGTCTCCGGGGAGGTCCCGATCGACCAGGCGGTCGCGGAGCTGGGCTCGGAGGCGACGGAGGTGCCGGACTAGGCTCCACGCCGGACGGAACGGCGAACGGCCCCCGGCCAGTGGACTGGTCGGGGGCCGTTTCCCTCGTGTGGCGGCGCTGGGATCCGAACCCAGGAAGGCCGAGCCGGCAGATTTGCAGCCTCCCTTTGGCTGGCCGGACATAGCCACCTTGATCAGCGAAGACACGAGCAGCAACAAGTCGTGGTGGGCCAGTCGTCCACACCTCGTCCATACGACGGCTCCGCCACCGCGCCTGGGCGGTTTCGTCCGGATCATCGGGTGGCCCAGGGGAAGGCGTCTGGCTGTGGCGTCCTGCCAGGTAGATGGTCGTGGTCTTCTCGTAGCGGGTGGCGGTGCCGCGCCACTGCTCGCTGCCCCGTGGCTGGCGCGCGGCCTCGGCCGGCGCGGAGACTCCCGTGTCGGTGCTCCTCACCTGGTAACCGGTGAGGCTCAGCGTCGACTCGGGCAGTGTGCGGATGCCGGGCTCGTCCTCGACGACGAGAAGCCGGTGCTGCCGCTTCTCTTCGGTCCGCTCGGTCATGTCGGCACTACGATCCGTTCTCTCACCGGGCCCCGGCACTCGCCGTCCCCTCCTGGAGGCGCCCCCGCACCGGGTCTGGTGCGCCGTCGGCGTGTGAGACGCGCCGGGCCCGGTGCGGGGCAGAGCGGGGTCGGCCAGAGGTGTCGTGGCACTTCGCGTGAGGTCAGGACGACGACAGGGTGCCCTTGCGGAGCGTGACCGCCCGGGGGGCCTGCTTGGCCAGGTGGGAGTCGTGCGTGACCATGACGAAGGTGAGTCCGTCCTCCTTGCAGCGGATCTGCAGGACGTCCATGATCTCGTCGCGGGTGGACTCGTCGAGGTTGCCTGTCGGCTCGTCCGCGAGTAGTACTTGCGGCTTCTTGACCAGTGCTCGGGCGATGGCCACCCGCTGCTGCTGGCCGCCGGACAACTCGCTCGGCACGTGGCCCCGCCGCTCTCCCAGCCCGACCGAGGAGAGGGCCTCGGCGGCCAGTTCGCGCCGCTCCTTCGGCTTGATGCCCAGTGGTACGAGGGCCGTTTCGACGTTCTCCTGGGCGGTGAGGGTGGGAATGAGGTTGAAGCTCTGGAAGACGAAGCCGATCTTCTCGCTGCGCAGGCGGGTGAGACGGGCCTCGGGCAGCTTCGCCAGGTCGACACCGTCGAGCAGCACACTGCCGGAGGTCGGCCGGTCGAGGCCGCCGAGCATCTGGAGGAGGGTCGACTTGCCGCCGCCGGTGGGACCCTTGATGACCAGGTAGTCGCCGGTGGCGATGGTGAGGTCCACTCCGGCGAGCGCGTCGACGACGCCCTTGCCGCGGGTGTAGCGCCGGGTGACGCCGGTGAGTTCGTACATGGTGTGGTTGCTCCTGCGGAGAGGGACGAGGACCGGTCAGGCGACGCGGGAGAGGGCGTCGGCGGGGCGGAGCCGGGAGGCACGCCACCCGCCGAAGGCCCCGGCGACGAGGCCGCCCGCGACGGCGAGGCCGACGGCCAGGGTGATCACGGAGAGGCTGACCGGCGCGGTGAGGACCACATCCAGCGTCCGTGCGGCGGTTTCGCGTGCGGCGCCGCCGGGGCCGCCACCGGGACCGCCCATGCCGCCACCTCCACCGGGGCCGCCCATGCCGCCACCGGAAGCGCCCAGCTCCGCGGAGAGCGACGGCCCGAACGCGGTGACCGCCCACGCACCGGCCAGGCCCAGCCCGATGCCCAGCGCACCACCGACCAGGCCCGTCACGACGGCCTCGCCGACGACCTGCCCGGTGACCCGGCGCGAGCGCCAGCCCAGTGCCTTGAGGGTGCCGAACTCCCGGACGCGCCGGGCGACGGCGGACGAGGTGAGCAGGCCGGCGACCAGGAACGCCGCGGCCAGGACCACCACGGAAAGCCAGCGGCCGACCGTCTCGGCGAGGCCGGACGCGGTGGACAGCGACCCGGAGACGGTGTCCGCCAGGTCCTCGGAGGTGGTCACGGTGGCGTCCGGAACGGCCTTGAGCACCGCGGATTCCACCGCACCGAGCTGCTGCGCGTCGTCGGCCTGCACGTAGACGGTGGTGATCTTGTCCTTGGCGTCGGCCAGGGTCTGCGCCCGGGCGAGCGGCAGGTAGACGTTGGCGGCGGCGTCCCCGCTGGTCGCCGTGGCCACGCCGATGATCTCGAACTTGGTGTCGCTCACCGTGACCGTGTCACCGGTCGCGAGCTTCTTCTCCTTGGCGTAGGCGTTGTCCACCACGGCCACCTTCGCCGATGTCTCGGACGTCTCGAAGCCGCGTCCGTCGGTGATCTCCGAGGAGGACAGCGGGCCCATCGCCGGATGCGTGACGTCGGTGCCGTACACGGTGAAGCTGTCGATGGAGAAGTCGGCGCCGCCGCCCGTTACCTCACCGTCCGGGCCGCCGCCCCGTCCACCGCCCGGCCGCTGCTGGAACTGGCCGCGGCTGAACTCGCCGTCGACCTTCACCACATTGAGGCTGAGCCCGCCCACGGCGTTCGCCACACCATCCGCCTCCGCCACGGCGGAGACGGTGGCGGCGTCCAAGGTCTGCAAGCCCTGCACCATGACCCGGTCACTGCTCTGCCGCTCACCGTCCTCCCCGTCACCACGCGCGTCGAAGCGGAACCGCGGCCGCTCGCCACCGGTCTCCGACGGCGGCTCCGGAGCCTTGGTGACGGTCATGTCGGTACCGAGCCCGTAGAGGGATTCCAGTACCTGGTCCTGGGCCTTCCCCATGCCGGTCGAGACAGCGTTGACCACGATGACGAGAGCAATACCGAGAGCCAGCCCCGAGGCGACGACCAGCGCCGACTTCCTCCGGCGGCGCAGCTCGCGGCGCAGATAGGTGAAGAACATGCGCCGCAAGCTAGGCGTTTGGCCTGGCAGCACCGTGAGCGTTGTGTGAGAGAACGCTGAGAGTCTCACCGGGACGGATACTGCTCTTGGCCGGCGGCGAGGGTCAGTTGGATCATCGGGCGGACCAGGGGAAGATGCCTGCGACGTGGAGTCCCGCCAGGTAAACGATCGCGGTCTTCTCGTAGCGGGTGGCGATGCCGCGCCACCGCTTGAGGCGGTTGATACACCGCTCGACGGTGTTGCGCTGCCGGTACGCCTCGCGGTCGAAGGCCGGTGGTCTGCCACTGGCTCTTCCGCGCCGCATCCGGTTGGCCCGTTGGACGGCCCGTTCCGGGATCGCCTCGCGGATACCGCGTCTGCGCAGGTGGATGCGGACCTCGCGCGAGGAGTACGCCGTGTCGGCCAGGACCACCTCCGGCCTGGCGCGGGGCCGTCCACGGCGGCGGGGCACGCGCAGGCTTGGCCATCACCTCGGGGAAGGCGGGTGCGTCGCCGGCCTGTCCGGCGGTGAGGTGGAACGCCAGGGGCCGGCAGCGGCCGTCGGCAGCCAGGTGGATCTTCGGGGTCGGTTCGCCGCGGGAGCGGCCGATGGCGTGGTCGTCCGGCTCACCGCCGGGGCCCCTCTTTGCGGGCCCCGGACGCGTGCTGGTGGGCCCGCACGATGGTTTCAGTCCACCGACACGGTCCAGCTCAGGTACTCGTCCGCGTCGGCCTGGGCCACCAGCGCGGTGGACACCCGCTCCCAGGTGCCGTCGACGGCCCACATCGACAGCCGGTTGTAGACGCCCCGTCAGTCGCCGTACCTCTCCGGCGGGTGCACCCATTGGGTGCCGGTCTGGAACTTGTAGGCGATCGCGTCGATCACCTCACGGTGGTCCCGCCAGCGGCCACCCCGCTTCGGTGTCCGGTCCGGGAGCAACGGCTCGATCCGCGCCCACTGCGCATCGGTCAACGGCACACCCGGACCAACGACCGGCTGGTCCAAACGAAGAGGAGGTGGATCCGGCGTGCGTGCCGGACCCAGGGCAGGCCACGAAGCTCTTGGCTTCTGTACGGGACCAAAGTCCCCGTGGCCGCCGCCTGGCCGCCTTCTTCGGCTGCATGTGCTACGCCGCGGCACGGCCGGCGGAAGTCATCGGCCTGCGGGCCCAGGACCGCGACCTTCCGCGTCGTGGGCGGGGCATGCTGCGCCTCGGGGAGGCCCGGCCGCGATCCGGTTCCGCGTGGACGGACAGCGGGGAGGCGCACGACAGGCGGGGGTTGAAGCACCGGCCGCGAAAGGCGGTCCGGCAGGCCCCCATCCCACCGGAGCCGGTGGCCCTGCTGCGGTGGCACGTCACCGCTTACGGCACCGCCCCGGACGGCAGGCTGTTCCGTACTCAGCGAGGTGGACTGATTCAGGACACCGGATACGGCGAGGTGTGGGCCGAAGCGCGAGCACGCGCCCTGACGCCCGCGCAGCGCGCGTCGTCACTGGCCAAACGCCCGTATGACCTCCGTCACGCCGCCGTCTCCACGTGGCTCAGCTCCGGCGTGGAACCTCAGCTCGTGGCGAAGCGCGCCGGCCACAGCGTCGCCGTGCTGTTCCGGGTGCGCGCCGAGTTCCTCGGCGACGGTGACGAGGCCGCCAATGCCAAGATCTCCGCCCGACTGGAGCAGCGCGGCTGAAGGGTGCGGACGGCCGTCCACGGCCCGTTCACACAGGTCGGGACAGGGCCTTCAAACGCGAGACAGGATGAGACAGCGCGCTGATCACGCGGGCGCATGAGAAACGGCCCGTGGCCTGCTGGAACAGCGGGCCACGGGCCGTTTTCATCCGTGTGGCGGCGCTAGGATTCGAACCTAGGAAGGCTGAGCCGGCAGATTTACAGTCTGCTCCCTTTGGCCACTCGGGCACACCGCCTGGGATTGCCGCCTCGGGGGCGTTCGCTCCCTGGCAACGCGCACAACCATACCCGATGGTGGGGGGTGGTCCGCCACCTGGTTGTCCGGCGGTGGATCACCGCCGCGGATGACTAGGCTGACGGCGCGGGCCGAGCCGGGCCGCACCCTGACGGATCTACGCACGAGGAGCCAATCCACGATGGCCGACTCCAGTTTCGACATCGTCTCGAAGGTCGAGCGGCAGGAGGTCGACAACGCCCTCAACCAGGCCGCCAAGGAGATCTCCCAGCGCTTCGACTTCAAGGGCGTGGGGGCCTCCATCGCCTGGTCGGGCGAGAAGATCGAGATGCGGGCCAACTCCGAGGAGCGGGTCAAGGCCATCCTCGACATCTTCCAGACCAAGCTCGTCAAGCGGGGCATCTCCCTGAAGTCCCTGGACGCCGGGGAGCCCCAGGTGTCCGGCAAGGAGTACAAGCTCTTCGCGTCGATCCAGGAGGGCATCTCCCAGGACAACGCCAAGAAGGTCGCGAAGATCATCCGCGATGAGGGCCCCAAGGGCGTCAAGGCCCAGGTGCAGGGCGACGAACTGCGCGTCAGCCACAAGAGCCGGGACGCCCTGCAGGAGGTCATCTCCCTCCTCAAGGGCAAGGACTTCGACTTCGCGATCCAGTTCACCAACTACCGCTGAGCACCGGGCCGGCGGTGGGCGCCGGCCGCTGGGCGAGGACGGACGGGCACCCGCCGGGCGGCGGGTGCCCGTCCGCGTTCCTCCGGGGCGGCGGGTAGGGCGTCCGGGAGATTGGCGGCACCGCGCGGCGGGCACCCGGAGGCGGGAACTTCCACGCTCACGGGCCCAGGAGGACGTATGGGAAAGAAGGCCGTTCGGGCCGCTCTGCCGGCCGCGTTGCTGTTCGGCGCGCTCTCGCTCTCGGGTTGCGGGGACGGCGGCACCGGGGAGGAGATCTCCGGGACCCTGGCCCGCAACAGCGCGGCCGAATCCGGCGAACTCGCCTTCGACCAGGCCGGGCACGAGATCGACGGCGACCTCACGTGCACCGACGAGGGCACCGGGGAGGACCTGCGGGTCACCTGCGAGGGCACCACCGTGGACGGCGGGGAGGCCCGGATGGTGGCCGACGCCGGCAGCGACCCGCGGATCGAGACGGAGGGCGGCGTCACGTTCGAGGGCTTCACGATCGTCGGCACGGTGGACGGCGAGCAGGTCTTCCGGGAGAACTGCATCGGCGTCGGCTGCTGACGTACGTGCAGCGGGTCGCTCCCGGCCGCCTGTTGAAACCGGCGGGGCGGGGCAGACGGCAGTAGCGAGCAGTGATGTTCCACGCCGAACCGCCAGGGGGGATCCGCACCGATGGCCGTATCCGCGCGCCGGACGCGTACGCCGGACCGCAAGCCCGTCTTCGACCTGCGGGTGACGGCCCTGGCCTTCGTACTGGCCGCCGTCGTCCTGCTGGGTGTGTGGTTCGCCGGACGCGTGGCGCTGGACGCGGCCCGGCAGCATCCGGTCGCGGCGGTGGCCGTCTGCCTGGTCGCCGTGCCCGCCGCCGTGGCCGGTCTGCGCGGCGGGCGCCGCTTCCGGGCGTCCAGGGCCGCTCGGCGGGCCGCCACGGTCCTGACCGAGGCCGCCGAGACCGCGCTGGACACGCTGGAGGAGGAGGTCCCGGGCGGGCCGGGGAGGGAGGACCGCGCGGGGCGCCCTCCGGAGCCCGCGGAGTACGCGGAAGCGGTGGAGTACGCGGAGCCCGGGGAGTACGCGGAAGCGGGCGGAGGCCCGGGGGCGGCGTTCCTCGCGGTCCCCCCTCCCCGGCCCGACTACGACGCCATGGAGGCGGAGGAGTTCGAGCAGGCGGTCGCGGCCCTGTGCGAACGGGACGGCTGCCGGGACGTGGAGGTCGTCGGCGGTGCGGGCGACCTCGGCGCCGACGTCGTCGCCACCGCCCCGGACGGGCGGCGCGTGGTCGTCCAGTGCAAGCGCTACAGCGACACCAACAAGGTCGGCTCGCAGGACGTGCAGCGCTTCGGCGGCACCTGCTACACCGTCCACGAGGCCCAGGTGGCGGCCGTGGTCACCACCGGCGACTTCACCGCGCCCGCCGCGGAGTACGCGCAGCGGTGCGGGATCCTGTGCTTCGACCGGCACGCCCTGGCCGCCTGGAGCGACGGCACCGGACCGGCTCCCTGGGAGGCGGTGCGGGAGGGCGCGGACGAGCCGCCGGCCGGGGCCGGCCGGCACGGCGGCCCGTGCGACGGCGCGTACGGCCAGGACGGCCTGTACGACGAGGAGGCCGCCCGGCCCTGAGGCCCGGCGGGACGGCCTAACGGGGGGCCGGGTTCCAGCGGTACGACGGGTACGCGGCGTCGCTGCGGACGATCTCGCGGCCCAGCGGCATCAGCGAGACCGGCACCATCTTGAAGTGGGCGATGCCGAACGGGATGCCGATGACCGTCAGGCAGAAACCGATGCCGGCGGCTATGTGCCCCAGGGTGAGCCAGATCCCGGCGAAGACCAGCCAGACGATGTTGCCCACGGCGGAGGCCGCGCCCGCGCCGGGCCGCTGGACGACGGTGTACCCGAAGGGCCACAGGGCGTAGACGGCGATCCGGAAGCAGGCGATGCCCCACGGGATCGTGACGACCAGCAGGAAGCAGACCAGGCCGGCGACCGCGTAGCCCAGGGCCAGCCAGAGGCCGGAGAAGACCAGCCACAGGATGTTGAGCAGCGTCCTCACAGGCGCCTCCCGGCCATGCGCTCGAGCCGGGCGATGCGCTCGGCCATCGGGGGGTGGGTGGAGAACATCCTGGACAGGCCGTCTCCGGGGCGGAAGGGATTGGCGATCATCATGTGGCTCGCGGTCTCCAGCCGGGGCTCGGGGGGCAGGGGCAGCTGCTTGGTGCCGGCCTCCAGCTTGGCCAGGGCCGAGGCCAGGGCCAGCGGGTCGCCGGTGAGCTGGGAGCCGGAGGCGTCCGCCTCGTACTCCCGGGAGCGGCTGACCGCGAGCCGGATCAGGGACGCGGCGAGCGGGCCGAGCAGCATGATCAGCAGCAGCCCGACCAGGCCCGGCCCTTCGTCGTCGTCCGAGCGCCCGATCGGGATGAACCAGGCGAAGTTGACCAGGAACATCACCACCGAGGCCAGCGCGCCCGCGACGGAGGCAATGAGGATGTCGCGGTTGTAGACGTGGCTCAGCTCGTGTCCGAGGACGGCGCGCAGCTCGCGCTCGTCCAGGATGCGCAGGATGCCGTCGGTGCAGCAGACGGCGGCGTTGCGCGGGTTGCGGCCGGTGGCGAAGGCGTTGGGCGCCTGGGTCGGCGAGATGTACAGACGGGGCATGGGCTGACGGGCGGCCGTGGACAGTTCGCGGACCGTCCGGTACAGGCCCGGGGCCTCGAACTCGCTGACCGGGCGGGCTCTCATGGCGCGCAGGGCGAGCTTGTCGCTGTTCCAGTAGGCGTAGGCGTTGGTGCCGAGCGCCAGGACGACCGCGACGAGCAGCCCGGTGCGGCCGAAGAAACCGCCGATGACGATGATGAGTGCGGACAGTCCCCCGAGTAGCAGGGCGGTCTTCAGCCCGTTGTGCCGGCGGTGCACGGTACGCCCTCCAGGTGGTGCGGCAGGGGGGATCCCCCGTGTGGCCCTTCGTTGCGGCGGTGCCTCCGTCCGAAGGCGGATTCGTGGACCCTTCCGATGAGGTCAACGCCACGTGAAGGCGCCGGGTTCCCGGGCCGCCCCGGTCTAAAGCAGCACGTCGGCGGCGAAGCGCAGGGCGAGCTGGGGAGCACCCGAAAGGCCGACGGCGATCAGCCCGGTCAGGGCGATCGCGGCCGTGAGCGGCGCGGCGACGCGTACGGGCGCGGGCGCGGCGGCGGGTGCGGGCGCGGGGGCCCGGAAGAGCTGCGCCGTCCACGCCAGGTAGTAGTACAGGGCGATCACGACGTTCACCGCCATCACCGCCGCCAGCCATACCAGTCCCGCGTCCACGGCCGTGGAGAAGACCGCGACCTTGGCGAACAGGCCGATGATCCCCGGCGGCAGCCCGGCCAGGCAGAGCAGGAAGAAGGCGAGGGCGAGGGCGGCCGGGGGGTGGGCGGCGTACAGGCCGCGGTAGTCGGTGATCCGGTTGGCGGCGGCACTCCGGCCGACGTGGGCGGCCACGGCGAAGGCGCCGAGGTTCACGGCGGCGTACATCAGGGCGTACGCGACGGTCGCGCCGACGGCCCGCCCCGGCTCGTCGGCGTACGCCGCCGCGGCGATCGGCACCAGCAGGTAGCCCGCCTGGCCTACGGAGGACCACGCCAGCAGCCGCACCGCGCTGTGCGCGCGCTCCGGGCGCTGGCGCAGGGCGGCGACGTTGCCGCCGGTCATGGTGAGGGCGGCCAGGACGGCGAGCGCCGGGCCCCAGACGTGGCCGTAGGAGGGGAAGGCCCGGACGGTCACCAGGATCAGCCCGGAGAAGCCGACCGCCTTGCCGATCACCGACAGGTAGGCGGCCACCGGCAGGGGGGCGCCCGCGTAGGTGTCGGGCACCCAGGAGTGGAAGGGGACGGCGGCGGTCTTGAACGCGAAGCCGACGAGGGTGAGGGCGACTCCGGTGGCGGCCAGGGTGTCCAGCCCCGGGGCGGTATCGCGCAGCTCCTCGGCGACCCGGTCCAGGTGCAGGGAGCCGGTCGCGGCGTAGACGAAGCTGACGCCCATCAGGCTGACGGCGGTGGCGGTGACCGAGGAGAGGAAGAACTTCAGGGCCGCCTCGGAGGAGCGCCCGTCCGCGCGGCGCAGCCCCACCAGGGCGAAGGAGGGCAGGGAGGCGACCTCCAGCGCCACGATCAGGGTCGCCAGGTCCCGGGCGGCGGGCAGCAGCGCCGCTCCCGCGGCGGAGGCCAGCAGCAGGAACCAGTACTCGCCGCGCGGCAGCGCCTCGTCCCGTACGGCCGTCATCGACAGCAGGGCGGAGATCAGGGCCGCGCCCAGCACCAGGAACTGGACGGCCAGGGTGAACGGGTCGGCGACGTAGGAGCACACCGCCGGGTCGGCGGTGAGGCAGAAGGTGGTGCGCTCGCCGCTCCGCAGGGGCAGCAGGCCGAGCACGGCGAGCGCGAGGACGGCGACGGTGACCGGCCCGAGGAGCGGCTTGCGGCGCTCGGGCAGGAACAGGTCGGCGACCAGGACGGCCAGCGCGCCCAGTGCGGCGAGGGTGGGCGGGGCGATGGTGAGCCAGTCGACGGACTGGACGACCGACCGGACGGGGTCCTGGGCGAGCGCGTTCATCGGCTGACTCCCGGCAGGAGGTTCTGCACGGCCGGATCGGTGAGCCCCAGGAGGATCGCGGGCCACAGTCCGGCCAGGACGGTGAGGACGACGAGCGGGATCCAGGCGGCGAACTCGTGGCCGCGTACGTCCGGCAGGGCCGTGCCCGGGGCGGGGGCGGCGCCGGGGGCGTGCGGCGTCCCCATGCAGACCCGGCGCACGACCACCAGCAGATAGGCGGCGGTCAGCACGGTGCCGAGGGCCGCGAGGGCCATGAAGACCAGGTACGCGGGCCGGCTGAGCCCGTCGGCGGGGTGGTACGCCCCGAGCAGCGCGAGCATCTCGCCCCAGAAGCCGGCCAGCCCGGGCAGGCCGAGGGAGGCGACGGCGCCGAAGGCGAGCAGCCCGCCCAGCCGGGGGGCGCGCCCGTACAGCGCCGCGCCCCCGCCGTGCTTCCCGCCGCCGTCGAGCGCGAGCCGGTCCAGGTCGGTGGTGCCGGTGCGGTCCTTGACCGCGCCGACGAGGAAGAACAGCAGGCCGGTGATGAGGCCGTGGGCGATGTTGGCGAACAGCGCGCCGTTGACGCCGGTGCGGGTGAGGGTGGCGACGCCCAGCAGCACGAAGCCCATGTGGCCCACCGAGGAGTAGGCGATGAGCCGCTTGAGGTCGCCTCCCGCACCGGACCGGGACAGGGCGAGGCAGGCCAGCGATCCGTAGATGATGCCGGTGACCGCGAAGGCGGCCAGGTACGGCGCGAGGGTGTGGATGCCGTCGGGGACGACCGGCAGGACGATCCTGACGAAACCGTAGGTGCCCATCTTCAGCAGGACGCCCGCCAGCAGCACCGAGCCGACGGTCGGGGCGGCGGTGTGGGCGTCGGGGAGCCAGCTGTGCAGCGGCCACATCGGCGTCTTGACGGCCAGGCCGATGCCGATGGCGAGGGCGGCCAGGAGCTGGGTGGTGTGGGTCAGTCCCCGGCCGCCGTCCTCGGCGAGCGCCGTCATGTCGAACGTCGGGCCGCCCTCGGCGCCCAGGCCGACCAGCAGCAGGCCCAGCAGCATCACCACGGAGCCGAGCAGGGTGTAGAGGACGAACCTCCACGCGGCCCGCTCCCGTCCCGCGCCGCCCCAGCGGGCGATGAGGAAGTACATCGGGATCAGGACCGTCTCGAAGGCCAGGAAGAACAGCATCAGGTCCAGCACGGCGAAGGTCGCCAGGGTGCCGGCCTCCAGCAGGAGCACGAGCGCGACGAACGCCTGCGGGCGCGGGCCCTCGGGAGGCCGGTGGTAGCTGTACAGGGCGCACAGGAAGGTCAGCAGCGCCGTCAGGACGAGCAGCGGCAGCGAGACGCCGTCGGTGCCGAGGTGGACGCGGACGCCCAGCGCCGGGATCCAGGCGATGTCGGTCTCGGCCTGCATGGTGCCGGGCCGGTCGTGGTCGAAGCCGAGTGCGAGCAACACGGTGGCGGCCAGCACGGCGCCGGTGACGGTGACGCCGTGGCGCAGCACGGCCTGCTCCGGGCCGCGCCCCCGCAGCCCGGGCGGGGCCGGCAGCAGGGCGGCGCCCGCGCCGAGCAGGGGCAGGGCGACGACGGCCGCCAGGAGCAGCCGCATCGCGGTGTCGTTCAGGGGGATCACTGGTCACGCTCCGGCGGCGACGAGGGCGGCGGCCACGGCCAGGACGAGGGAGCCGGCGAGCAGGAGACCGAGGTAGGTCTGCACGTTGCCGGTCTGGGCGCGGCGCACGGCCGCGCCCAGCAGGCGGACGGTGCCGCCGGCGCCGCGCACGTAGGTGTCGACGACCTCGCGGTCGAGGAACCGCACCAGCCGTGCCGCGGCCAGGACCGGGCGTACGGCGACGGCCGCGTAGAGGGCGTCGAGGTGGAAGCCGCGGGCGGCGTGGCGGTGCAGCGGGCCGAGGAGGAGCCGGCCGGGGTCGGCCGGGTCGTCGGCGGCGGCGATGTCGCCGTAGACCGCCCGGTGGGTGGCGATGGCCTCGGCCTCGGAGACCGCCGGCTCGGCCTCCGGATGGGCGGCGACGGCACCGAGCGGGGCGCGGGCGGCGGCGGTGGCGGTGCTGTGCCGCCAGGCCGCGTACATCACCACGATGCCGACGGCGGCCAGGCCGGTGCCCAGCACGGAGGTGGTGAGGGTGGGGGCGAGGGAGCGGCCGTCGAACCAGTCGGGCAGGGCGCCGTGGAGCAGCCCGACGGCGATGGTCGGCCCGGCCAGCGCCCACAGCACCGCGTTCATGACCGCCGGCTGCCTGGCGCGGCCGGACGCGGTGCCCCCACCGGACGCGGTGTTCTCGGCGGACGCGGTGTTCTCGGCGGACGCGGTGTTCTCGGCGGACGCGGCGAAGCCGCGGCCGTGGAAGGCCAGCAGCCACAGCCTGGTGGCGTACGCGGCGGTGAGCGCGGCGGTCAGCAGCCCGGCGAGCAGGACCGTCCAGCCCACGGCGGACGGAACCGCGTGGGCGGCCCCGCCTGCGGGGTCGAGGGCGGCGTGCTCGGCGGCGGCGAGCACGGCCTCCTTGGAGAAGAAGCCGGCGAAGGGAGGCACGGCGGCCAGAGCCAGCAGGGCGACGGTCATCGTCCAGTAGGCGTCCGGCGCCCGCCCGGCCAGACCGCCGGTGCGGGACATCGCGGCCAGGGAGTTGGTGCCGGCCGCGTGGATGAGCACACCCGCCGCGAGGAAGAGCAGTGCCTTGAACACTCCGTGGGAGATGAGGTGGAAGACGGCCGCGCCGCGGTCGGCGACCGCCAGGGCGCCGGTCATGTAGCCGAGCTGGCCGACGGTGGAGTAGGCCAGGACCCGCTTGATGTCGTCCTGGGCGAGGGCGGCGAGCGCCGAGCCGACCATGGTGACCGCCGCCATCGCGGCCAGGACGGCGAGCGCGGCGGCGGAGGACGTGAAGACGGGCAGCAGCCGCGCGACGAAGTAGACGCCGGCCGCGACCATGGTGGCGGCGTGGATCAGCGCGGAGACCGGCGTCGGGCCCGCCATCGCGTCCGGCAGCCAGGTGTGCAGCGGGAACTGGGCGGACTTGCCCGCGACGCCCGCGAGCAGCAGCAGCGCGATGACGGTGGGGTGCTCCAGCTCGAAGCCGGACAGCGGAGAGGTCAGCCGGGTCACGATGGTGCTGATCCGGAAGGTGCCGGCCTCGGAGGCCAGCGCCAGGATTCCGATGATGAACGGAACGTCGCCGAGTTTGGTGACGAGGAACGCCTTGAGGGAGGCGGAGCGCGCGGCGGCCGTCTCCCAGTAGTGGCCGACCAGGAAGTACGAGCAGATGCCCATGACCTCCCAGCCGACCAGCAGCACGATCAGGTCGTCGCTGTAGACGACCAGCAGCATCGCGGCCGTGAACAGGGAGACCAGCGCCGCGTAGGAGGGGTAGCGCGGGTCGTCGCGGAGGTAGCCGGTGGAGTAGATCTGCACACAGGAGGCGACGGCGGCGACCAGGACGGCCACGAGGACGGCGAAGCCGTCGAGGTGGAAGGCGAGCTCGACGGGGAGGGCGTCGTTGCCGGTGGGGGTCAGCAGGGTCGCACCGGTCAGTGCGCCCTCCCCGCCCTGGCGTACGGCGACGGCCGTGGCGAGGGCGGCGGAGGTGAGGGTGGGCAGGACGGCCAGGGGGCGGACGTAGGCGGGGGCGCGGCGGCCGAGGAGGAGCCCGGCGAGAGCGCCGAGGAAGGGCAGCAGCGGGACGAGGACGGCGAGGGTCGTGGTGCTCACGCGGTGGCCTCTCCCCTGGTCAGGCGCGTGTCGGTGGGTCTTCCGGCGTGGTCGCCCGCAGAGCTGCCGGCGGGATTGTCGGTGGCGTCTGCCACAGTGGCCTCGTCACTGTCACTGTCGGTAGCGGTCCGGTCGGTTTCGGCGAGGTCGCGGAGCCGGTCGATGTGGGAGGTGCCCCGGTTGCGGTGGACGAGCAGCACGATGGCGAGGCCGATGCCGATCTCGGCGGCGGCGATGGTGATGGTGAAGAGGGTGAGGGCCTGGCCCGCGTGGAGGGTGTCGCGGAGCCAGACGTCGAAGGCGACGAGGTTGAGGTTG
This sequence comes from Streptomyces nanhaiensis, assembly GCF_046614825.1. Lineage (NCBI taxonomy): Bacteria > Bacillati > Actinomycetota > Actinomycetes > Kitasatosporales > Streptomycetaceae > Streptomyces > Streptomyces nanhaiensis. Next base: position 72,168 of record NZ_JBKJFM010000008.1, on the reverse strand, counting down.
ACGGCGTTGAGCATCAGCTCGACCGACATCAGGACGAGGATCGCGTTGCGCCGGGCGAGGACGCCGTACAGACCGGTGCAGAAGAGGAGGACCGCCAGGACGGCGGGGTAGGCGAGATGCATCAGCGCTCTCCCCCGCCCGCGGCCGGGGTTCCGTTCCCGCTCCCGCCGTCGCCGTGGCCGCCGCCGGTCCCGTTCCGTCCGTTCCCGCGGCGGGAGAGGACGATCGCGCCGACGAGGGCCGCGAGCAGCAGGACGGAGAGGGCCTCGAAGGGGAGCACCCAGTGCTGGAAGAGGATCCTGCCGGTGACGTCGGTGGTGCCCTGCGGTGCGCCGTCCTCCAGGTCGATCCAGGTGGTGCGGAAGGCGTCCACCACGACGGTGACCAGGACGGCCGCGGCGGTGACGGCGACCGCGAGGGCGACGGGGCGGTTGCCGGAGTCGGCGTCCGGCGAGCGGCCGATGGGCGCCCTGGTGAGCATCAGTCCGAACAGGAGGAGGACGACGACGGCCCCGACGTAGATCAGGACCTGCACCCAGGCGATGAACTCGGCGGACAGCAGCAGGTACTCGACGGCGATCCCGCCGAGTGCCACCACCAGCCACAGGGCGGCGTGCACCAGTTGCCGGGTGGTGACGGCGGTGATCGCGGCGCCGAGGGTGAGGAGGCCGACGAGCAGGAAGAGGATCTCGACGCCGGTGGGCGACAGGAAGCCGGGGGTGCCGGAGGCGGCCTCGGCGGCCGAGGCGGCCGAGGCGGCGAGGTCCACGGTGGCGCTCACGCGTCACCGTCCCGCTGCGGTGTCCCCGGCTGCCCGGTCCCGTGCCGCCCGGCCTCGCGCCGACCGGTCTCTTGCTGCCCGGTCTCACGGCCGCGGGCTTCGGCGGCGAGCTGCTTCTCGGCGGTCTTGCGGGCTGCGGCGATCTCCTTGGGCTCCTCCGCGGCCGGGTCGAGCGGCGGCGGGGCGGGCACGGTCCACATCCACTCGCGCAGCCGGTCCCGCTCGTGGACGAGATCGCGGATGTCCGTCTCGGCGTACTCGAACTCCGGTGACCAGAAGAGCGCGTCGAAGGGACAGACCTCGATGCAGATACCGCAGTACATGCACAGGGAGAAGTCGATGGCGAAGCGGTCCAGGACGTTGCGGCTGCGCTCGCGCCCTCCCGGAGCGGCGGGCGGCACCGTCTCCTTGTGGGAGTCGATGTAGATGCACCAGTCGGGGCACTCGCGGGCGCACAGCATGCACACCGTGCAGTTCTCCTCGAACAGCCCGATCACCCCGCGGCTGCGGGCGGGCAGCTCGGGTTGGACGTCCGGGTAGTGCGCGGTGACCGAGCGCCGGGTCATGGTGCGGAGGGTGACGGCCAGGCCCTTGGCCAGGCCGCTGCCGGGAACGGCCATTACTGGATCACCACCTTGACGACGCCGGTGAGCGCGATCTGGAAGAGGGCCAGGGGGACGAGCACGGTCCAGGCGAGCCTCTGGAGCTGGTCCTCGCGCAGCCGGGGGTAGCTCACCCGCAGCCAGATGACGACGAAGGCGAGGACGGAGGTCTTCAGCAGTGTCCACAGCCAGCCGAGGTCGGCGGCGAACGGCCCGTGCCAGCCGCCCAGGAACAGCACCGTGGTCAGGGCGCACAGCACGACGATGCCCGCGTACTCGGCGAGCAGGAAGAGCGCGAAGCGCAGACCCGTGTACTCGGTGTACGCGCCGAAGATGATCTCGGAGTCGGCGATGGGGGCGTCGAAGGGCGGGCGCTGGAGTTCGGCGAGCCCGGCGGTGAAGAAGACCAGGGCGCCGATGGCCTGCCACGGCACCCACCACCACTCGAACGCCTCCAGGATGCCGGGCAGCGAGAGCGTCCCGGCGGCCATGGCGACGGAGGCGGCGGCGAGCAGCAGCGGCAGCTCGTACGCCATGAGCTGGGCGGCGGTGCGCAGGCCCCCCAGGAGGGAGAACTTGTTGGCCGAGGCCCAGCCGCCCATCAGGGAGCCGAGCACGCCGACGCCCATCACGGCGAGCACGAAGAAGATCCCCGCGTCGATCGCCTGGCCGACCATGCCGTCCGGGCCGACCGGGATGGCGATCAGCACGAGGAGGTAGGGGATCAGGGCGACGGCCGGCGCGAGCTGGAAGACGCGGCGGTCGGCGTCGGCCGGTACGACGTCCTCCTTCTGCGCGAACTTCACGCCGTCGGCGACGAGCTGGGCCCAGCCGTGGAAGCCTCCCGCGTACATCGGGCCGACGCGGCCCTGCATGTGGGCCATCACCTTGTGCTCGGCCTGGCCCACCACCAGGGGCAGGACGAGGAAGGCGAGCAGGACGGCCAGCAGCCGCCAGGCGACGTCGAGCACGTCCATCAGGTGCCGCCTCCCGTCGTTCCGTCCCCGGCACCGCTGTCACCGGCACCGCCATCACCGCTGCCGGTGCCGTCGTCACCGCCGTTGGTGCCGCCGGGGCCGGGCTCCCGCGTGGCCTCGCGTTCCGGTTCCGGGGCGTCGCCCTCCGGGGCGTTCGCCGCCGAGGCGCCGCCGCCCTCGTCGAGCGGGACCTCCGTCCGCTCGTCCGCCGCGTGGACACGGCGGGCGGCCTCGGACGAGGTCTCGCCGGACGGCTCCACCGGCTTGAGCCAGGGTGCGTCCGTGCTGCGCCGTCCCGGCTCCGCGGCGGCCCGCTGACTGGCCGAGCCCTCCGACGCGCTGCGGGAACGGCGCGGCGCGGCGGCCTCCTCGGAGGCCGCTTTGGCGGCGCGCTGGCTCGCGGAGCCGGCGCTCGCGCTGCGGGTGCGCCGCGGGGGCCGCTCCCCCGCGGCACCCGCCGCCCGGCCGCGTGCCGGGCGGGCGGCGGGCGCGGGGAGCTGCCCCTTCAGCGGACCCCACTCGTTCGGGTCGGGCACGCCGGGAGGCAGCGTCTGCCGCCGCCTCGGACCACCCTCCGCGGGCTCACCGGGCTCCTTGGCACCGGGCCACGCCTTGGCGACACGGGCCGCCAGCACGAAGTCCTTGCGCAGCGGATGCCCCTCGAAACCGTCGGGCAGCAGCAGCGGGGCCGGGTTCGGGTGGCCGGCGAAGGAGACGCCGAACATCTCGTGCGTCTCCCGCTCGTGCCAGGCGGCCCCTGCGTACACGCCGGTGGCGGTGGGCAGTTCGGGATTCCCGTGCGGCACGGTCGTCCGCAGCAGCAGCCGCCGGACCGGTGTGCCCAGCGCGGCCAGGTGCGCGCAGACGCGGAATCCCTCGCCCGGCTCGTCCACGGCGCTCAGCCAGTCGAAGAACGTGCAGCCCAGCTCGTCGCGCGCGATGGTCAGCGCCTCGGTCCAGCGGGCGGCCGGCACGTCGGCGGTCAGCAGCCCGTACGCCTCGGCCGCGCTCGCGCCCTCGCCGAAGACCTCCTCGGCGGGCCGGGGCAGCCATCCGGCGGCGGACGGCCGCGGGTCCGGTGGGTTCTGCCCGTTCATGCGCGCCCCTCCCCCGGTGCAGGGCCAGGAGGCGGGGGCGGGGGTGGTGCGACCAGGCCGCTGGTCAGGGCCGCTGCCGAGGGCCCCGGCCGCGCGGCAGGGCCGGCCGGGGCGGACGGCCCGGCCGGCGCGGGCCCGGAGGCGTTCCCGTAGCGCTCGGCCGTCGACTCGCCGGCGATCTTCTCCTGGAGTTTGAGGATGCCCTGGAGCAGCGCCTCGGGCCGGGGCGGGCAGCCGGGCACGTAGACGTCGACCGGGATGATCTGGTCCACGCCCTTGGTGACGGAGTACGAGTCCCAGTACGGGCCGCCGCAGTTGGAGCAGGCGCCGAAGGAGATCACGTACTTCGGTTCGGGCATCTGCTCGTACAGCCGCCTGATCGCCGGGGCCATCTTGTCGGTGACCGTGCCCGAGACGACCATCAGGTCGGCCTGGCGCGGCCCCGGCGCGAAGGGGATGACGCCGAGGCGGATGAAGTCGTGACGGGACATCGACGCGGCGATGAACTCGATCGCGCAGCAGGCCAGCCCGAAGTTGAAGACCCACAGGCTGTAGCGGCGGCCCCAGTTGAGGACCACCTTCATCGGCTCGGGGGCGAGCCGGGCCAGCCCTCCCAGGCGGCGGGGCTCCGGCGGGCCGGCGGGGACGGGGGGACCGGGGGTCTCGGGGGTCCGGGGGGACCGGGAATTCATGTCCATGCCAGAACGCCCTTCTTCCAGGCGTAGAGCAGTCCCACGGCCAGGAAGCCGAGGAAGACGAACATCTCCACCAGTGTCACTCCGCCGAAACCCGGCTCGGCGAAGACCGTCGCCCAGGGGAAGAGGAAGATCGAGTCGACGGCGAAGACGACGTAGAGGAAGGCGTACACGTAGTAGCGGATCTGGGTGTGCGCCCAGCCCTCGCCGACGGGGTCCACCCCGCACTCGTAGGTCAGCAGCTTCTCCGGTGTCGGCACCACGGGCCGCAGCAGCCGCCCGGCGCCGAAGGCCGCCGCCACGAAGAGCACCCCGACGACCGCGACCAGCCCGACGACCGCGTAGCCGTGGAAGTAGTCCGGCACGTCCGCCCCTCGCTGTGTGGTGTTCGCATCGGTCACGACGCTCCGTTCGGAAGGGGAGTCTAGGCCCTGGGCCCGCGCACGGAAGCGGGCCTCCACCACACCCGCGCCCGGCCACGGCCGCCACCCCGCCCGGCGGTGGGGTTAACCCCACCGCGTCCCGCCCACGGACCCCATGGCGGCGCGCCCCTGGCGCCCGGCAGTCTTGTGCCCATGACCGCGAGCCCCCCGACCTCCGGCCGCGCCGCGCCCGACGGCCCGCACGCCCCGTACGGCACGCCCGCCCCTGCCGCCGCGGAGGCGGCGGACGCCCCGGAGACATCGGTCACACCGGATGTGCCGGTCGCCCGTCACGCCCCGCAGGCAGCCGGGGCCGCACGGACCGGCGGGGCCGCCGAGGCCGCACGGACCGGCGAGGAAGGCCGGCTGCCCCCGCCTCGGGCCCCGCTCGGCGCGCGGACCTGGAAGGAGATCGCGCATCTCCTGCTCAACCTGCCGATGGACATCGTGGGCTTCCTCTACGTCTCCGTGTGGGTCTACTCCGGCCTGCTGCTGTCGGTCACGGTCGTGGGGCTGCCGGTGCTGGCCCTGGGTCTGGTGGGCTGCCGCCTGTTCGGCAGGGCGGAACGGGCCCGGGCACGGCTGCTGCTCGGGGTGCGGGTCGAGGAGCCGACGCCGATCCGGCACCGGGTGCACGGCGGTTTCTTCCCCTGGCTGTGGACGAGCCTGAAGGACCCGGTCGGCTGGCGGCACGCGCTCTACTCCTTCGTCCGCCTGCCCTGGGGCATCGCCACCTTCACCGTCTGCCTCGCCTCGCTCTTCGTCGCCTGGCCCGCCCTGCCGTGGCTGGCGCGCGGGCTGACCCACGTGGACCGGGTGATGGTGCGTTCGCTGCTGTCGCCCTCGGACGAGCTGGAGCGGCGCATCGCGGAGCTGGAGTCGGGCCGGCGGGCGGTGGCCGACACCGCCTTCGCCGATCTGCGCCGTATCGAGCGCGACCTCCACGACGGTGCGCAGGCCCGCCTGGTCTCCCTGGCCATGGGCCTCGGACTGGCCAGGGAGAAGCTGCTGGAGGATCCGCAGGCCGCCGCCAGGATGGTCGACGAGGCCCACGGCGAGGTGAAACTCGCCCTCGCCGAGCTCCGCGACCTCGCCCGCGGCATCCACCCCGCCATCCTCACCGACCGCGGCCTGGACCCCGCGCTGTCCGACGTCGCCGCCCGCTGCACCGTCCCCGTGACCGTCTCCGTGGACATCCCCGCCCGCCCCGCGCCCGCCATCGAGGGCATCGCCTACTTCACCGTCTCCGAACTCCTCCAGAACGTCGGCAAGCACAGCGGCGCCACCGGGGCCTCGGTCGACCTGTGGCGCTCCGGCGACCGCCTCCTCATCCGGGTCGCCGACGACGGCCGCGGCGGGGCCCGAGCCGATCGCGGCACCGGCCTGGCCGGCCTCACCGAGCGCCTGGGCTCCGTCGACGGCCTCCTGCTGGTGGACTCCCCCGACGGCGGGCCCACCACCGTCACCGCCGAGCTGCCCTGGCGCGATCCGGCCGGCGGCTGACCCCGGTTTTCCACAGCCCCCGCACCGCCGGGTCCCGGTCCTGGGATGCTGTGCACAGGACTCGGACGACGGGGGAGCGGAGAACCGTGGATGAAGCGCAGGACAGGGTGCGGGTGGTCATCGCCGAGGACTCGGTGCTGCTCCGGGAGGGCCTGACGCGCCTGCTGGACGACCGCGGCCACGAGGTCGTCGCGGGCGTGGGCGACGGCGAGGCGCTGGTGAAGGTCGTCGGCGAGCTGGCCGACGCGGGCGAGCCGCCGGACGTGGTGGTGGCGGACGTGCGGATGCCGCCGTCGCACACCGACGAGGGGCTGCGGGCGGCCGTCCGGCTGCGCGCCCGCCATCCGGGCCTGGCGGTGCTGGTGCTGTCGCAGTACGTGGAGGAGCAGTACGCCACCGAGCTGCTGGCGGGCTCCGGCCGGGGTGTGGGCTATCTGCTCAAGGACCGGGTCGCCGATGTCCGCGAGTTCGCGGACGCGGTGGTCCGGGTGGCCCGCGGCGGCACGGCGCTCGACCCGGAGGTCGTCGCGCAGCTGCTGGGCCGCAGCCGCAGGCAGGACGTGCTGGCGGGGCTCACGCCGCGCGAGCGCGAGGTGCTGGAGCTGATGGCCGAGGGCCGTACGAACTCCGCGATCGCCCGGCAGCTCGTGGTCAGCGACGGGGCGGTGGAGAAGCACGTCGGCAACATCTTCCTCAAACTGGGCCTGGCGCCGGGCGGTGAGGACCACCGCCGGGTGCTGGCCGTGCTGACGTATCTGAAGTCGTAGTCCGGTGGCGGTCCCGGGCCGGTGGGCAGCAGGCCGGCGAGAGGACCGCCGACGGAAGGCACAACCGTGCCGGGGCTCCAGAGGGGCTCCAGAGCACCGCCGGAATATGCGCACGCCCCCGAGTGTCGTCTCATCCGAGCGTCCAGCATGTGACCGACCGCAGGAAGGTCACCCTTACCCACGTACGATGGCTGACGAGCCGCCGCCTCAAGGGAGGTCCCAGTCCAGTGACCAGCCAGGTCAGTAGCCCAGCCGATCAGCAGCGCTCGCCCGGCTCACCGGCCAAGGAGGTCCGGCGACTGGAGCGGGTCATCATCCGTTTCGCCGGCGACTCCGGCGACGGTATGCAGCTGACGGGTGACCGGTTCACCTCGGAGACGGCGTCGTTCGGCAACGACCTCTCCACGCTGCCCAACTTCCCGGCCGAGATCCGGGCGCCCGCCGGGACGCTGCCGGGCGTGTCGTCCTTCCAGCTCCACTTCGCCGACCACGACATCCTCACCCCCGGTGACGCGCCCAACGTCCTGGTGGCGATGAACCCGGCCGCGCTGAAGGCGAACATCGGCGACCTGCCGCGGGGCGCGGAGATCATCGTCAACACCGACGAGTTCACCAAGCGCGCGATGGCCAAGGTCGGCTACGCCGCCAGCCCGCTGGAGGACGGCTCCCTGGAGGCGTACCGCGTCCACCCGGTCCCGCTGACGACGCTGACGATCGAGGCGCTGAAGGACTCCGGTCTGGCCCGCCGGGACGCCGAGCGGGCGAAGAACATGTTCGCGCTGGGCCTGCTGAGCTGGATGTACCACCGGCCCACCGAGGGCACCGAATCCTTCCTGCGCAGGAAGTTCGCCAAGAAGCCGCAGGTGGCCGAGGCGAACGTGACCGCCTTCCGGGCGGGGTGGAACTTCGGCGAGACCACCGAGGACTTCGCCGTCTCCTACGAGGTCGCCCCGGCGTCGGCCGCCTTCCCGCCGGGCACCTACCGCAACATCTCCGGCAACCTGGCGCTGTCCTACGGACTGATCGCCGCGTCTCAGCAGGCGGACCTTCCGCTGTACCTGGGCTCGTACCCGATCACCCCGGCCTCGGACATCCTCCACGAGCTGAGCCGCCACAAGAACTTCGGCGTGCGCACCTTCCAGGCCGAGGACGAGATCGCGGGCATCGGCGCCGCGCTGGGCGCCGCCTTCGGCGGTGCGCTGGCCGTGACCACCACCTCCGGCCCCGGTGTCGCGCTGAAGTCCGAGACGATCGGGCTCGCGGTCTCCCTGGAGCTGCCGCTGCTGATCGTGGACATCCAGCGCGGCGGCCCCTCCACGGGCCTGCCGACCAAGACCGAGCAGGCCGATCTGCTCCAGGCGATGTACGGGCGCAACGGCGAGGCCCCGGTGCCGATCGTCGCCCCGGCCACCCCCGGCGACTGCTTCGACGCGGCGCTGGACGCGGCCAGGATCGCACTGACGTACCGCACCCCGGTCTTCCTGCTGAGCGACGGCTACCTGGCCAACGGCTCCGAGCCGTGGCGGATCCCGGAGCCCGACGAGCTGCCCGACCTGCGGGTGCAGTTCGCGACCGGGCCGAACCACACCACCGAGGACGGCACCGAGGTCTTCTGGCCGTACAAGCGTGACCCGCAGACCCTGGCCCGCCCCTGGGCCGTGCCGGGCACTCCGGGTCTGGAGCACCGCATCGGCGGCATCGAGAAGCAGGACGGCACGGGCAACATCTCCTACGACCCGGCCAACCACGACTTCATGGTCCGCACCCGCCAGGCCAAGGTCGACGGCATAGAGGTGCCGGACGCCGCCGTCGACGACCCCACCGGCGACGCGAGGGTGCTGGTGCTGGGCTGGGGCTCGACATACGGGCCGATCACCGCCGCGGTGCGCCGCCTGCGCGCCACAGGCGAGAGGGTCGCCCAGACCCACCTGCGCCACATCAACCCCTTCCCGGGGAATCTCGGCGAGGTGCTGAAGCGCTACGACAAGGTGATCGTCCCCGAGATGAACCTCGGGCAGCTGGCCACCCTGCTGCGGGCGAAGTACCTGGTCGACGCCCAGTCGTTCACGCAGGTCCGCGGCCTGCCGTTCAAGGCCGAGCAACTCGCCACCGTTCTGAAGGAGGCCATCGATGGCTGAGACCACGACGGAGGCGCCCACCTTCGAGGCGCTCTCCCTGGTCCCCAAGGCCGACGGCAAGCAGACCATGAAGGACTTCAAGTCCGACCAGGAGGTCCGCTGGTGCCCCGGCTGCGGTGACTACGCCGTCCTGGCCGCCGTCCAGGGCTTCATGCCGGAGCTCGGGCTGGCGAAGGAGAACATCGTCTTCGTCTCCGGCATCGGCTGCTCCTCCCGCTTCCCGTACTACATGAACACCTACGGGATGCACTCCATCCACGGCCGCGCCCCGGCCATCGCCACCGGGCTGGCCTCCTCCCGGCCGGACCTGTCGGTCTGGGTGGTCACCGGTGACGGCGACGCGCTGTCCATCGGCGGCAACCACCTCATCCACGCGCTCCGCCGGAACGTGAACCTGAAGATCCTGCTGTTCAACAACCGGATCTACGGGCTCACCAAGGGCCAGTACTCCCCCACCTCCGAGGTGGGCAAGATCACCAAGTCGACGCCGATGGGCTCGCTGGACGCGCCCTTCAACCCGGTGTCGCTGGCGATCGGCGCGGAGGCCTCCTTCGTGGCCCGCACCGTCGACTCCGACCGCAAGCACCTGACGAGCGTGCTGCGGGCGGCCGCCGATCACCCGGGCACCGCCCTGGTGGAGATCTACCAGAACTGCAACATCTTCAACGACGGCGCCTTCGAGGTTCTGAAGGACAAGGAGCAGGCGCTGGAGGCCGTGATCCGGCTGGAGCACGGGCAGCCGATCCGCTTCGGCGCGCCGTTCGGGGCGGAGCGGGGAGGCGACGGCCTGGGTTCCAAGGGCGTGGTCCGCGACCAGGCCACCGGGGACCTGAAGGTGATCGACGTCACGGTGGAGGGCACCGACGGCGTCCTGGTCCACGACGCCCACGCCGCCTCCCCGACGACCGCCTTCGCCCTCTCCCGGCTCGCCGACGCCGACACCCTGCACCACACCCCCATCGGCGTCCTGCGCGACGTACGCCGCCCGGTCTACGACAGCCTGATGGCCGAGCAGCTGGAGAAGGCCGTCGTGCAGAACGGCAAGGGCGACCTCGGCGCACTCCTGTCCGGCAACGACACCTGGACGGTCGTGGGCTGACAAGCACGTCCGCCCGCGCGAGGGGCCGGTCCCGCCTGGCGGGACCGGCCCCTCGGCCGTTCCCGCGGCGGGGTCCGGCCGGAGCGCGCCGAGTGTGCGGGGTGGAGCACGATACGTAAGCACCGTATGCCGGAACGGGAATGACAGCAGGGACGTACGGCGCTACCGTCTTGAGGTCGGCCAGACAGGCCGGTCCGGTCGGACCGGCCGCCCCCGGAGGAGGAACGTTGGAGTCGCAGGGCGAGCAGCGCACGGGATTGTTGTTCGGCTTCGCCGCCTACGGGATGTGGGGTCTGCTCCCCCTGTACTGGGCGCTGCTGGAGCCCGCCGGCGCCACCGAGGTCCTGGCCCACCGGATGCTGTGGTCGCTGCCCACCGCGCTGGTCATCCTGGCCGCGCTGCGCCGCTGGGCGTGGGTGCGCCCGCTGCTGCGCGATCCCCGCAGGCTCGGGCTGATAGTCCTGGCGGCAGGGTTGATCTCGGTCAACTGGGGCCTGTTCATCTGGGCCGTGGGGACCGGGAAGGTCATCGAGGCGTCGCTCGGCTACTTCATCAACCCGCTGATATCCATCGCCTTCGGCGTTCTGCTGCTGCGTGAGCGGCTGCGGCCCGCCCAGTGGGTGGCCGTCGGCATCGGGGCGCTGGCGGTGGGGGTGATGACCGTCGCATACGGCCGGCTGCCCTGGCTCTCACTCGTCCTGGCCGTCACCTTCGCGCTCTACGGCCTGATCAAGAAGGGCGTCCGGCTGGACGGGGTGGCGAGCTTCGGGGCCGAGACGGCCGTGCAGTTCCTGCCCGCGGCCGCCTTCCTGGTCTTCCTGGGCTCGCGGGGCGAAGCCACCTTCGCCACCGAGGGCGTCGGGCACGCGCTGCTGCTCTCCCTCGCCGGGCTGGCGACCGCGCTGCCGCTGATCTTCTTCGGCGGGGCGGCCGTACGGCTGCCGCTGTCCACGATCGGCCTGCTGCAGTACCTGGCACCCGCCTCGATGTTCCTGCTGGGCCTGCTGGCCTTCGACGAGGAGATGCCGCCCGAGCGCTGGGCCGGCTTCCTGCTCGTCTGGGCCGCGCTGTGCCTGCTCACCTGGGACGCCCTGCGCACCGCTCGCCGCTCGCGGGCACGGCTGCGGGCGGCGGCCGCGGCGGCGGCCGCACGGGCATCGCGGACGGGCGACGGGGAGGCCGGGGGCTCGGAGATCGGGGAGGCCGGGGAGGCCGGGGAGGCCGGGGGCTCCGAGACCGGGGAGGCCGGGGAACCCGGCCGCCGGACGGACCGCCCGGCGGTGGCCGGTACGCCGTCGGACGCCGCGAAGGGCTGATCCCCGGAGACCTGCCGCGGCCGGTTCAGGCCGCTCCCCCTTCTGAGAACCTTCACGGGGCCTCCGAAGGGGGAACGGGCGGAATCAGCCATTCCGCAGCGCGCCGCCGACCGACCGCACGTCAGCACGCAACTGTCCGATATGCGAACACTTATGTCCGAATTCCGCCCTTGACGGCGCACCGGCGCCACATCAGCATCATGCCCACGTCAACCCCCACAGGAGGCATGATGCCCACTCGCGCTGGACGACGGCTTCCCCGAAGATCCCCACTCCACCGCGCCGTTCTCGGAGCCGGACTCGCCGGTGCGCTCGCCGCCGGGCTGCTCACCGCGACGACCGCGCCGGCCGCGGCCGGTGCAGCCTCGGCCGCGGCGGCACCGGACATCCCGCTCAGCAACGTCAAGGCGCACCTCTCGCAGTTCCAGGCGATCGCGAACGCCAACGGCGGCAACCGCGCCCACGGCCGCCCCGGCTACCGGGCGTCGATCGACTACGTCAAGGGCAAGCTGGACGCCGCCGGCTACACCACCACCCTCCAGCAGTTCACCTACAACGGGACCACCGGCTACAACCTGATCGCCGACTGGCCCGGCGGCGACAGCGGCGCCGTCCTCATGTCCGGGGCGCACCTGGACTCGGTCAGCAGCGGTGCCGGCATCAACGACAACGGCTCCGGCTCCGCCGCCGTCCTGGAGACCGCCCTGGCCGTGGCCCGTGCCGGGTACCGGCCCGACAAGCACCTGCGGTTCGCCTGGTGGGGAGCCGAGGAACTGGGACTGGTGGGCTCGAAGCACTACGTCAACAGCCTCCCCGCCACGGAGCGGTCGAAGATCGACGGCTACCTCAACTTCGACATGATCGGCTCGCCGAACGCCGGTTACTTCGTCTACGACGACGATCCGGCCATCGAGAAGGTCTTCAAGGACTGGTTCGCCGCCAGGGGCGTCCCGACCGAGATCGAGACGGAGGGCGACGGACGGTCCGACCACGCCCCGTTCAAGAGCGCGGGCGTCCCCGTCGGCGGGCTGTTCACCGGTGCCGGACGCGTCAAGACCAGCGCCCAGGCGCAGAAGTGGGGCGGCACCGCGGGGCAGGCCTTCGACCGCTGCTACCACTCCTCCTGCGACACCACCTCCAACATCAACGACACCGCCCTGGACCGCAACAGCGACGCCGCCGCCCACGCGGTGTGGACGCTGAGCTCGGGCACCGCCACCCCGCCGCCGCCGGACGGTGGCGTCTTCGAGAACACGGACGACCACCAGATCCCCGACCCGGGCACGGTGGAGTCCCCGGTCTCCGTCACCGGCCTCTCCGGCAACGCCCCGGGCGACCTCGAAGTCGGCGTCGACATCAAGCACACCTACCGCGGTGACCTCGTCATAGACCTGGTGGCCCCCGACGGCAGCAGCTACCGGCTGAAGAACAGCTCCTGGGACTCGGGCGACGACGTGACCACCACCTACACCGTCAACGCCTCCTCCGAGGCGGCCAACGGCACCTGGAAACTGCGCGTCCAGGACGTCTACCGCTCCGACTCCGGCTACATCGACAGCTGGCGGCTCACCTTCTGACCCGTCCGCTCCCCCTCACCTCCCGGGCTCCCCGGACTCAGAGTCCGGGGAGCCCCCGGCCGCCTCCCCCTCCTCGCGGCGGGCGCGCAGCGCCCGGACCTTGTGGCGGTTGCCGCAGCGCTCCATCGAGCACCAGCGGCGGCGGCCGGGGCGCGAGGTGTCCGCGAAGACCAGAAAGCAGTCGTCCGACGCGCACTCCCGTACCCGGTGGGCGTACGGGCCGCCGAACAGGTCGACGGCGTCGCGCGCGACGGTCGAGAGCAGATGCGTACCGGTCGCGCCCGGCCCCCACTCCCTGACCCAGCCCCGCCCGCCGTCCTGCCGCAACCGAACCGGCAGCGGAGGGCGGGACGCGCTCTCGTTGACCACCGCAACGTCCTGCGGGCGCGGGGCGCGGCCGTGCGCCCGGTCGACCGCCATCCGCCACAGCGCGGCGCGCAGCTCCTTGGCCGCGGCCAGCTCCGCCTCCGTCACCTCGATGGAGGGCGCGGGGCGCAGCCGGGAGCGGGCGGCCCAGACCACGAGGTTCGCCGGCTCGTGCAGCACCTCGTGGCGCGCGTACCTCCCGGGTCCGCCCGTCGGCAGCAGCTCGAGGCACAGGGATCCCGGATCGAAGCGGTAGGGCACCCCTTCGGGTGAGTGCAGCACCAGACCTGTTGCGGACTCCGTCACGTAACCAATATAACTGGTTACAGGCCAGAGGGAAGTCCGGCGAACGGGAGACGGGGCGATGACGGATACATCGGACGGGGCGGGTGCAGCGGACGGGGCTCAGGAGGTGCTGGGCTGGAAGCTGGTGATCGACTGCGCGGACCCGCACCGGCAGGCCGATTTCTGGGCCGCGGCCCTGGGTTACCGGGTGGAGGACAACAGCCCACTGATCGAGCGCCTGCTCGGATTCGGCGCCGTGGGCGAGGACATCCTGGTCGAGCACCACGGCCGCCGTGCCTGGCGCGACCTGGCGGCGGTACGCCATCCTCAGGACCCGGCCGACCCCGACAGCGGTGCGGGGCTGGGACGGCGCCTGCTCTTCCAGCGCGTCCCGGAGCCGAAGACGGTCAAGAACCGCCTGCACATCGACGTCCATTCCGGCCCCGGGCGGCGCGAGGAGACCGTCGCCCGGCTGGAGGGCCTGGGTGCGACGGTCATACGGCAGGTGAGGGAACCGGGCGGTGAGTGGACGGTGATGGCCGATCCCGAGGGCAACGAGTTCTGCGTGGCATGAGGAGATCCGGCCGCCGGCCGGGGCACCGCTCAGACCGTGATGTCCCGGCCGGTGAAGCGGGCCCACGCGGCGGAGCCGAAGACGGCCGCGTACAGCCCCTGGAGGCGGAGGTTGTCGAGCAGGTCGTCCCAGTAGACGGGGTCGCGCAGAAGGTCGGCGAAGGACATCCAGTGATGAGGGAAGAGGTACGGGTGGATCGCGTCCAGATGCGGGATCGCGCCGAGGATCTGCACGGTGATCAACAGGCCGACGGTGGTGGCCATGGCGGCGATGCCGCTGTTGGTCAGGGTCGAGACGAACAGACCCAGCGCCGCCAGACCGACCAGTGAGACGGCGACGGCGACCGCTATGGCCATCGCTCGCAGCATCCCGTCGGCGAGGGAGACCGTGGTCCCGGACAGCAGGGTCACCTCGCCCAGGGGGAAGAGCAGGGCTCCGGTGGCCAGCGCGGAGACAGCCACGGTCAGGGTCGCCGCCAGGCAGAAGACCAGGACGGCGGTGAACTTGGCGAGCAGCAGCCGCGTGCGGCCGGCCGGGGCGACCAGCAGATAGCGCAGGGTTCCCGCGCCCGCCTCGCCCGCGATCGAGTCGCCCGCGACGACCCCGACCGCCATGGGGAGGAAGAAGGGAAGGGTCGCCGCGAGTGCGGTGAAGACCAGGAACAGTCCGTTGTTGGTCACCTGGCCGATGAACGGGGGTCCCTCACCGCCACCACCGCCACCACCGCCTGCCGAGCCGTCGTCCCCTGTCTCGATCCTCACGGCGATCCCGACCAGCAGCGGGACGGCCGCCAGCACGGCGAGCAGCGCCAGGGTGCGCCAGCGGCGGAAGGTGACGGTCAGCTCGCTGCGGAACAGGCCCAGTGTCCACAGCGGGCCGGGGTGCCCGGTCCCCTCCGGTCCTCGGTTCCGGTCCGGTTCAGGTTCAGGTTCACAGCGCGCCGCATCGCGCTCCGGACGGCCCGGAGGCCCTGGGCGGTCAGGGTGCTCCCGGTGCCCCGCACGTTCCGTCCGCTCGTCCTGCGGCAGCTCAGCCCGCGACATCGAAACCCTCCCCGGTCAGCGCCACGAAGGCGTCCTCCAGTGAGGCGCGCTCGGTGCCGAAGGCCCTCACCCGGACCCCGGCCCGCACCAGGGCCGCGTTGACCTCGGCCGGGTCGGGCGGGTCGGCGGGCGGAATTTCACCGGTGACGCGGTCGCCGATGACGGTCGGATCGGTCACGCCGTACTCCTTCAGGACCCGTGCGGCGTCCGCGGTGTCCGGGGTGGTGACCGCCAGGCGGCCCCGGGCTCCGGCCGCCAGTTCGGCCACCGGCCCCTGCGTCAGCAGCCGCCCCCGGGCCATGACCGCCGCATGCGTACAGACCTGTTCGATCTCGTCCAGCAGATGTGAGGAGAGGAAGACCGTGGTGCCGTCACCGGCGAGTTCCCGCACGAGGGACCGGATCTCGCGCATGCCCTGGGGGTCCAGCCCGTTGGTCGGCTCGTCCAGCACCAGCAGCTCACGCGGCCGCAGCAGCGCCGCCGCCAGACCGAGGCGCTGCTTCATGCCCAGCGAGTACGCCCGCGCCTTCTTCCGGGCGGCGGCCGTGAGCCCCACCCGCTCCAGCGCCTCCCCCACCCGGGCGGCACGGGTGCGGGGATCGGCGGTCGGGTCGGCCGCGTCCAGGCGCAGCAGATTGTCGCGGCCGGAGAGGAAGCCGTACGGCGCCGGGCCCTCGATCAGCGCGCCCACCCGCGGCAGCACCCGCCGGGCGGCGTCCGGCATCGGCTCGCCCAGCAGCCGCGCGCTGCCGCCGCTGGGCCCGATCAGCCCGAGCAGCATCCGGATCGTGGTCGTCTTGCCCGAGCCGTTGGGCCCCAGGAAACCGAAGACGCTGCCGCGCGGCACCGCCAGGTCGAGGCCGTCCACGGCGAGCTGTCCGCCGCGGTACCGCTTGGTGAGCCCGCGGGCCTCGACGACCGCGTCCGGAGCGGGCGATGACTGCATGGTGCTTCCCCGGGTCGAGTGGAGGGTGCGGTGGGGCGGTGCCGCACCGGTCCCGCCGCGCCACCTCGCCGGTGGGCGGCGGGACCGGGCGGCAGGCGCGCTACCTGCCCCCGTCGGCGGAGCCGGCCGCCTTGACCAGGCCCTCGCGTGTGACGGCTCCGACGTACACGGTGCCGTCGTCGGTGATCAGTGCGTTGACGAGGCGGGTGCCGAAGAACCGGCCGGTGCCGAAGTCGCCCTTGACCTCCTCGGTGAGGCCGTCGAGCAGCCTCCGCGCCTCGGGCGCCGCCTCCCGCCCGGCGTCCGTGCCGGGCACCGGGCCTCCGCCGGGCAGTTCGATCCGGGCGACCGAGCCCCAGCCCTCGCCGATGACCTCCAGGCCGGACGGCAGCCCCTCGGCGCCCTCCGGGCCCTTGCCCTGGCCTCCCTTGCCGTGCCCCTCCCTGCCTTCCCCGTGCGGCATCCCGCCGGAGCCGTCCGGTGCGCCGTCGAGCCTCTCCTCGGTGACCTTCGCGCCCTTCGGCGGCTTGAAGTCGAAGGTGCCGGCGTCCGGCTTGGCGAAGTCCACCTCGGTGAAGCCCACGTCGACGGCGGCCTTTCCGCCGCCCTTGGGGGTGAGTGTGAACTTCAGCGGCACACCGCTGTCCGCGTCCACCGCGATCCGCACCGACCCGACCGTGCTCTCCGGCTGCTTCGGCTCGATCAGCAACTGGTAGGCATCCTGCCCGGCGACCTTCGCCGTACCGTCGACGGTGACCGAGGTGGTGGCGTCGACGGCCTTGAGTACCTCCTGGGCGGCCTTCTGCGGGGTGGCCTTCTCCAGTCCCCCGGGTGTCTCACCCCGGCCGGCGCCCCGCCCGGCCTCCTTCGGGAGGACGGTGTGGTGGACGGTGCCGGTGGCGCTGTCGTACGCCCACACGTCGCCGCCGTTGCGGACGAGGCTGTACTCCGCGGCCTTCTCCACGATCGAGAGGCGCTGTCTGTCCGGTCCGTCCACCGCCACGCGCAGGGTGTGGGAGCCGGAGGCCAGCTCGGCGAGCTTTCCTCGCGGGTCGGCGTTCCCGCCACCTTCCCCGCCGCCCTCCTCACTGCCGCCGCCGTGGCCGCCCGAGCCCATGCCGGGCAGGGCGGGAAGACCGAGATCGGTGGTGATCCTCACCGTCCCGGACAGCTGCTGGGTGTCCGAGGCCGCGATCTTCGCGACCAGTTCCTCGGCGCTGATCTCCGCCAGATCCGGGCTGCCGCCGGAACTGGCAAGTGCCGGTACGAGGCCGACGGCCGCCACCGCCGCTCCGGCCACGGTGGCCGGCACCGCGTAACGCAACGCCTTCTTCATCGGTCGGGTCCGTGCCATGTGTGCCCTTACCTCCGTGATCGGCGGCGGTCGGTCCGTACGTCGCACTCGTCAACCCCTGGCCGCCATTCTCACCCATTCCGGTGCGGGGTGACGGTGTCAATCCCACCAAATTGCTCCGGACAGGGCGTCAGACGACAGGGTCGAACCGATCTACTCCCGGGGTATGACACCACCGGCACCGCCTCGTCCCACCGGCAGCGCGCACGGCCCGCCGCACCCTCCCCGAGGCGTACGGACCCGGCCGGACCAGGGGGAACGGGACCCCCGTCGCGGTCAGCCCGCGCGGTGGACCACCGAGTCGCACAGATAGGAGAGGGCCTCCTTGGCCGCGCAGTCCGGCAGGGGCGCCAGGGCGTTGCGGGCCTCGTCCGCATAGCGGATCGTGTCGCGCCGCGCCTCCTCCAGCGCCGGATGGGCGCGCAGCCCCGCCAGTGCCTCCGCATGCCGGGCGTCATCGGTCAGATCGCCGTCCAGCAGCGCGCACAGGGCCAGGTCCTCCGGCGAACCGCCGCGGGCCGCGCGGGCGCGCAGGCGCAGGACCGGCAGCGTCACGATGCCCTCCCGCAGATCCGTGCCGGGTGTCTTGCCGGACTCGTGGGAGTCGCTGGCGATGTCGAGTACGTCGTCGGCCAGCTGGAAGGCGGTGCCGATCCGCTCTCCGTACTGGGTGAGGATGTCGACGACGTTCTCGTCCGCGCCCGACATCATCGCGCCGAAGCGTCCGGCCACCGCGATCAGCGAGCCGGTCTTGCCCGCGATCACGTCGAGGTAGTGGGCGATCGGGTCGTCGCCCTCCTGCGGTCCCGCCGTCTCCAGGATCTGCCCGGTCACCAGCCGTTCGAACGCCTCGGCCTGGACCCGGACCGCCTCCGGGCCCAGGTCGGCCAGGATGTGCGAGGCCCGGGCGAAGAGGAAGTCGCCGGTGAGGACGGCCACGGAGTTGTTCCAGCGGGCGTTGGCGCTGGGCACCCCGCGCCGTACGTCCGCCTCGTCCATCACGTCGTCGTGGTAGAGCGTCGCCAGGTGCGTCAGTTCCACGACCACCGCCGAGGGGACCACCCCGGGGGCGTGCGGATCACCGAACTGCGCCGCCAGCATCACCAGCAGCGGGCGGAAGCGCTTGCCGCCTGCCCGCACCAGGTGCTGTGCGGCTTCCGTTATGAAGGGCACGCCGCTCTTGGTGGCCTCGATGAGACCCTCCTCGACAGCCGCCAACCCCGCCTGGACATCGGTTTCCAGCGCATGGTCCCGCACGCTCAGCCCGAAGGGCCCGACGACGGTCACGAGGGGTACTCCTGTCTGCGTACGATCAGCGAAAGATCACGCGGCTCGTCGCGGCCCTCGCGGTGTGTCGCCGTACCGCCGGGCCGCTGTCACCATCATCATCCCTGGCAGCGTAGCCGGTTCCGGGACGATCACAGCCGCCGCGTTGTCTCTGTGACGGAGGCCGCATCCCGGCCCTCCGCGGGCCCCGCAGCGGGTCGCTTCTGCCGCGGATCACCACCGCGTAGCCTGTTCGCGGCCCTGACCGGCGACGACCTCGAAGGCGAGGCACCTCACCCATGTCCGACGCGACCCCGCTCGAACTGCCCGAAGACAACCTCTTCGGCCCGGACAACCTGCCCTACTGCGTCTTCACCACCGAGGACGACCCCGATCTGCCCCGGATCGGCGTGCGCTACGGCGACTACGTCCTGGACGCGGGCTCCGCGGCCGACGCCTACGGCTCGCCCCACACCGGCCTGCTCCAGAAGCCGAACCTCAATCCCCTGATGGCGGCGGGCCGCCCGGTCTGGCAGGCGGTGCGCGCCGAACTGCGCTCCTGGCTGACCTCCCCCGAGTACGCCGGCACCGTCACCCACAGCCTGATCCGGCTCGAGGACATCACCCTCCACCTCCCCTTCGAGGTGGCCGACTACGTCGACTTCTACGCCAGCGAGCACCACGCCACCAACGTCGGGCGGATCTTCCGTCCCGGCGGCGAACCGCTCACCCCCAACTGGAAGCACCTGCCGATCGGCTACCACGGCCGCTCGGGCACCGTCGTGGTCTCCGGCACCCCCGTCGTCCGTCCGCAGGGGCAGCGCAAGGCCCCCGACGAGGCGTCCCCCTCCTTCGGCCCGTCCCGCCGCCTGGACATCGAGGCGGAGGTCGGCTTCGTCGTCGGCACCCCCTCCCGGCTGGGCGAACCGGTGCCGCAGGCGGCCTTCCGGGAGCACGTCTTCGGCGTCTGCCTGGTCAACGACTGGTCGGCACGCGACATCCAGGCCTGGGAGTACGTACCGCTGGGCCCGTTCCTGGGGAAGTCCTTCGCGACCTCCGTCTCGGCCTGGGTCACACCGCTGGACGCCCTCGACGCCGCCCGCACCGAGCCGCCGCAGCGCACCCACCCGCTGCTGGGGTACCTGGAGGACTCCGCGGGCGGGGAGCCCGGCGGGCTGGATCTGCGGATCTCCGTCTCCCTCAACGGCCACACCATCGCCGAGCCGCCGTTCTCCGCGATGTACTGGACGGCCGCCCAGCAGCTCGCCCACATGACCGTGAACGGTGCCTCGCTGCGCACCGGAGACCTCTTCGCCTCCGGCACCGTCAGCGGTCCGGAGGTGCACCAGCGCGGCTGCCTGCTGGAACTGACCTGGTCCGGCCGCGACCCGGTCGAGCTCCCCGACGGCAAGCGGACGTTCCTGGAGGACGGCGACGAGGTCGTCATCACCGCCTGGGCACCGGGCCCGAACGGCTCCCGCATCGGCCTGGGCGAGGTGTCCGGCCGCATCCACCCGGCCGCGGACCGGTAGCCGTGGTGGCGCGGTAGCGCGTCGGCCGGAGTCGGCCGGTACCCGCCTTCCGGCGGCCGCGGCACGGTGAGTGCGGCACGGTGAGTGCGGCAAGGCGGCTGCGGCGCGGTGACCGGACCGGCCGCCGCCGGAGGTCCGCGAGCCGGTCCGGGATCCGTTCCGGACCGGCGCGCCCGCCGGTCCCACCTGCTAGCTTGGCGTGTCCTTGCAATACGCAGTGAATACGCATGGAGGGGGACCACGTGCGCATGTCAGCACGGTACTCGGGAGCGGCCGCCGTCCTGGCCGCAGCCCTGCTGGTGAGCGGCTGCGGAAGCGACGGCGGCTCCGGGGAGACCGAGCCGAAGCCGAGCTCCGAGCAGACCGCCGAGCCCACCGGCGGCCCCGGTGACGAGGCGGCGACCGGCGGAGTGAACGGCACCTGGAGCGCCGAGGGCGGCGGCAAGGCGATGGTGCTGAGCGTCAGCGGCGACCAGGCGGCGCTGCTGGGCGAGACCACCTGCACGGGTACGGCGGACACCGACGCCGATCCGGTGACCTTCGCCCTCAAGTGCACCGACGGCAGCACCGACCGCACCAAGGGGACGGTCAAGAGCCTGAAGGGCGAGAGCCTCACCGTCGCCTGGGAGTCGGGCACCACCGACACCTTCACCAAGGTCGAGGTCCCCGAGGTCTCCACCGAGATCCCCGAGATCGGTGACCTGCCCAGCGACCTCCCCAGCGGCCTGCCCAGCGACCTGAAGCTCCCCGCGGAGTGACCTCGTCTGCGGAGCGCGCCTGCGGGGCACGGCTCCGCGGGTCACCCCCGGCGCACACGTACGACGGCCGCCCGGCACGGATGCCGGGCGGCCGTCGTACGTACGCGTCCTCAGCGGACGAACACCCCCGCCTGGGAGGCGAGGTCCAGGAAGTACTGCGGGGCCACGCCCAGCACCAGGGTGACCGCCACGCCGACGGCGATCGCCGTGGTGGTCAGCGGGCTCGGCACCGCGACCGACGGCCCCTCCACCTTCGGCTCGCTGAAGAACATCAGGACGATGACGCGGATGTAGAAGAACGCCGCGATGGCCGAGGCGATCACGCCCACGACCACCAGCGCCCCCGCGCCGCCCTCCGCCGCCGCCTTGAACACCGCGAACTTGCCCGCGAACCCGGAGGTCATCGGGATGCCCGCGAAGGCCAGCAGGAAGACCGCGAAGACCGCCGCCACCAGCGGTGAACGGCGCCCCAGCCCAGCCCACTTGGACAGGTGCGTGGCCTCGCCCCCCGCGTCCCGCACCAGCGTCACCACGGCGAAGGCGCCGAGCGTGACGAAGGAGTAGGCCGCCAGGTAGAACAGCACCGACGAGATGCCGGAGGGCGTCGCCGCGATCACACCGGCGAGGATGAAGCCCGCGTGCGCGATCGAGGAGTACGCCAGCAGCCGCTTGACGTCGGTCTGGGTGATGGCGATGACCGCGCCGACCAGCATCGACACGATCGCGACGCCCCACATCACCGGCCGCCAGTCCCAGGTGAGCCCCGGCAGCACGACGTACAGCAGCCGCAGCAGGGCGCCGAAGGCGGCGACCTTGGTGGCGGCGGCCATGAAGCCTGTCACGGGGGTCGGGGCGCCCTGGTAGACGTCCGGCGTCCACATGTGGAACGGCACGGCGCCGACCTTGAACAGCAGGCCCATCACCAGCAGTGCGCCGCCGACGAGCAGCAGTACGTCGTTGCCCGTCGTCCCGGCGAGCGCCTCGGTCGTGCCGCGGTTGGTGTCCGCGACGACCGAGGCGATCTCCGCGTACTTCACGCTGCCCGCGTAGCCGTACACCAGGGCGATGCCGAAGAGCAGGAAGGCGGAGGAGAAGGCGCCCAGCAGGAAGTACTTGAGCGCGGCCTCCTGCGACATCAGCCGCTTGCGGCGGGCCAGCGCGCACAGCACGTACAGCGGCAGCGAGAAGACCTCCAGCGCGATGAAGAGCGTCAGCAGGTCGTTGGCGGCCGGGAAGACGAGCATGCCGCCGACCGCGAAGAGCAGCAGCGGGTAGACCTCGGTGGTGGTGAACCCGGCCCGCACCGCCGCCTTCTCGCCCTCGCCGCCGGGCACGGCCGCGCCCTCGGCGGCGAAGGAGTCCACGTGCCTGCCGTGCGCCCGCGGGTCGAGCCTGCGCTCGGCGAAGGTGAGCACCGCGACCAGCGAGACCAGCAGGATCACGCCCTGCAGGAAGAGCGCCGGCCCGTCGACGGCGAGGGCGCCCATGGCGACCAGCCCCGCCTCGGTGGTGGCCCTCCCGGCGGCGGCCAGCCCGACGACGGCCGCGAAGGCCGACGCCAGGGCCAGGCCCGTCAGCAGCGCCTGGGCGGCGTACCGCGCCCGGCGCGGCAGGAACGCCTCGAACAGGACGCCGACGACGGCGGCGCCGATGACGATCAGCACCGGGGCGAGCTGCCCGTACTCGATGTCGGGCGCGGGGACCATCTCCTGCGCCCGCAGGGTGAGTTCCGTGGTGGTGCTCACTTGGCGGCCTCCACCTCAGGATCGGGGTCGGTCTTCTGCACGTCCGAGAGGGTGTGCTCGACCGCCGGGTTGACGATGTCCGTCAGCGGCTTGGGGAAGACGCCGAGGAAGACCAGCAGGACGATCAGCGGTGCCACCACCGCCAGTTCGCGCTTCCTCAGGTCGGGCATGCGCTCGACCTCGGGCCTGACCGGTCCGGTCATGGTGCGCTGGTAGAGCACCAGCACGTACAGCGCGGCCAGGACGATGCCGAAGGTGGCGACGATCCCGGCGGCCGGGTAGCGGGTGAACGTGCCCACCAGCACCAGGAACTCGCTGACGAACGGCGCGAGTCCCGGCAGCGACAGGGTGGCGAGCCCGCCGATCAGGAAGGTGCCGGCCAGCACCGGGGCGACCTTCTGCACCCCGCCGTAGTCGGCGATGAGCCGGGAGCCGCGGCGCGAGATCAGGAAGCCGGCGACCAGCATCAGGGCCGCGGTGGAGATCCCGTGGTTGACCATGTAGAGCGTCGCGCCGCCCTGGCCCTGGCTGGTCATCGCGAAGATGCCCAGGATGATGAAGCCGAAGTGGGAGATCGACGCGTAGGCGATCAGCCGCTTGATGTCGCGCTGCCCGATGGCGAGCAGGGCGCCGTAGATGATGCTGACCAGCGCCAGCGCCAGCACCACCGGGGTGGCCCAGGCGCTGGCCTCGGGGAAGAGCCCGAGGCAGAAGCGGAGCATCGCGAAGGTGCCGACCTTGTCCACGACGGCGGTGATGAGGACCGCGACCGGCGCGGTGGACTCGCCCATGGCGTTGGGCAGCCAGGTGTGCAGCGGCCACAGCGGCGCCTTCACCGCGAAGGCGAGGAAGAAGCCGAGGAACAGCAGCCGTTCGGTGTTCTGCGCCATCGTCAGCTCGCCGGACTGGCGGGCCTCGACGATCGCCTGGAGGGAGAAGGTGCCCTCGCCCAGCTGGTCGGCGGTGACGGCGTACAGGCCGATGACCGCGGCCAGCATGATCAGGCCGCCGGCGAGGTTGTAGAGCAGGAACTTCACGGCCGCGTAGGAGCGCTGCTTGGCCGCCTCGTCCTCGTCGCGGGTGCCCGCCCGGTCCCCGAAGCCCCCGATGAGGAAGTACATCGGGATGAGCATGGCCTCGAAGAAGACGTAGAAGAGGAAGACGTCCGTGGCCGCGAAGGAGATGATCACCATCGCCTCGACGGCCAGGATCAGCGCGAAGAAGCCCTGGGTGGGCCGCCAGCGACGGTCGGGCGTCCGGCCTTCGAGGGGGTCGGCGTCGTGCCAGCCCGCCAGGACGACGAACGGCACGAGCAGGGCGGTCAGCGCGATCAGGGCGACCCCGATGCCGTCCACGCCCAGTTCGTAGCGGACGCCGAAGTCGGCGATCCACGCGTGGGACTCGGTGAGCTGGTAGCGGTCGCCGCCGGGGTCGAAGCGGAAGGCCACGACCGCGGCGAGGACCAGGGTGGCCAGGGAGACGGCCAGCGCCAGCCACTTGGCGGCGGTGCGCCGGGCGGCGGGTACGGCGGCGGTGGCGACCGCGCCGATCGCGGGCAGCGCGGCCACCGCCGTCAGCAGGGGAAATGACATGGGATCAGACCGCCCTCATCAGCAGGGTCGCGGCGACCAGGATCGCCGCTCCGCCGAACATCGAGACCGCGTAACTGCGGGCGTAACCGTTCTGGATCCGCCGCGACCGGCCGGACAGGCCGCCGACCGCCGCGGCGGTGCCGTTGACGGCGCCGTCGACGACCTTGTGGTCGAGGTAGACCAGTCCGCGGGTGAGGTACTCGCCGGGCTTGACCAGTACCACGTGGTTGAAGTCGTCCTGGAGCAGGTCGCGGCGGGCGGCCCGGGTGAGCAGCGAGCCGCGCGGGGCCACGGCGGGCACGGGCTTGCGCCCGTACTGCAGCCAGGCGGCGCCGACACCGATGAGCAGGGCGACGACCGTGGCCGCGGTGACGGTGAGCGCGCTGACCGGCGGGTGGCCGTGCTCGAAGGGGACGACCGGCTCCAGCCAGTGGACGAACGCCTCGCCCCAGCTGAACAGACCGCCGGCGAAGACCGATCCGAAGGCCAGGACGATCATCGGGATCGTCATGGACCTCGGGGACTCGTGCGGGTGCGGCACCTCGTACTCGCCCCTGGTCTCGGCGGCCGGCTCCACACCCGGCTCCTTCGGCGAGGGGGTGGGGGCGTTGCGCCAGCGCTCCTCGCCGAAGAACGTCATCAGCATCACGCGCGTCATGTAGAACGCGGTGATGGCCGCGCCCAGCAGGGCCGCGCCGCCCAGGATCCAGCCCTCGGTGCCGCCCTTGGCGAAGGCCGCCTCGATGATCTTGTCCTTGGAGAAGAAGCCGGACAGGCCGGGGAAGCCGATGATCGCCAGATAGCCGAGCCCGAAGGTGGCGAAGGTGATCGGCATGTACTTGCGCAGACCGCCGTAGCGGCGCATGTCCACCTCGTCGTTCATGCCGTGCATCACCGAGCCGGCGCCGAGGAAGAGCCCGGCCTTGAAGAAGCCGTGGGTGACCAGGTGCATGATCGCGAAGGCGTAGCCGATCGGGCCGAGGCCCGCGGCCAGCACCATGTAGCCGATCTGCGACATCGTCGAGCCCGCCAGGGCCTTCTTGATGTCGTCCTTGGCGCAACCGACGATCGCACCGAACAGCAGCGTGACCGCGCCGACGGTGACCACCGCGGTCTGCGCGGCGGGTGCGGCGTCGAAGATCGCGCCGGAGCGGACGATCAGGTAGACGCCGGCGGTGACCATCGTCGCGGCGTGGATGAGGGCGGAGACCGGGGTCGGGCCCTCCATCGCGTCGCCCAGCCAGGACTGGAGCGGCACCTGGGCGGACTTGCCGCAGGCCGCCAGCAGCAGCATCAGACCGATGGCCGTCGCCGTGCCCTCGCTCGTCTCGCCCACCGACTCCAGCACCGGGGAGAAGGCGAAGGTGCCGAACGTGGTGAACATGATCATGATGGCGATGGACAGGCCGATGTCGCCGACGCGGTTGACGATGAACGCCTTCTTCGCCGCCGTCGCCGCGCTGGGCTTGTGCTGCCAGAAGCCGATCAGCAGGTACGAGGCGAGACCCACGCCCTCCCAGCCGGCGTACAGCAGCAGGTAGTTGTCGGCGAGGACGAGCAGGAGCATCGCCGCGAGGAACAGGTTGAGGTAGCCGAAGAAGCGGCGCCGCCGCTCGTCGTGCTCCATGTAGCCGATCGAGTAGACGTGGATGAGCGTGCCCACGCCGGTGATCAGCAGGACGAAGGTCATCGACAACTGGTCGAGCCGGAAGGCGACGTCGGCCTGGAAGCCGCCGACCGGGATCCAGCTGAAGACGTGCTGGCTCAGGGTGCGGTCCTCGGCCTCGCGGCCGAGCATGTCGGCGAAGAGCACCGCGCCGAGGACGAAGGACGCGGCGGCCAGCGCCGTGCCGATCCAGTGGCCGGTGCGGTCCAGCCTCCGGCCGCCGCACAGCAGCACCGCCGCGCCGAGCAGTGGCGCCGCGACGAGCAGTCCGATCAAAGTCTCCACTGTTCGCTACCCCTTACAGCTTCATCAGACTGGCGTCGTCGACCGAGGCCGAGTGGCGGGAGCGGAAGATCGTCACGATGATCGCCAGTCCGACCACGACCTCGGCGGCGGCGACGACCATCGTGAAGAACGCGATGATCTGGCCGTCGAGGTTGCCGTGCAGCCGGGAGAAGGCGACGAGCGCGAGGTTGGCCGCGTTCAGCATCAGCTCGACGCTCATGAACACGACGATCGCGTTGCGCCGCAGCAGTACCCCGCTGGCCCCGATGGTGAACAGCAGCGCGGCCAGATAGAGGTAGTTGACCGGGTTCACTTGGCGGCCTCCCTGTCACGGTCTCCGTCGCGGTCCCCGTCCCGGTCCGCGGCCGGGGAGTCGTCCGAGACGTCCTTGCGTACGTCCGCCGCGTCGCGCACTTCCCGGCCGCCTCCGCCCGGGCCGCCGTGGGCGGTGCTCTCGCCCCGGCCCAGGTACTCCCCGGTGCGCCGCTCCAGAGCCGCCAGGTCGGCGAGCGCCTTGCGGGAGACGTCCCGGACCTGGCCGCGGGAGCGCAGCGTGTCGCTGACGGTGAGCTCGGAGGGGGTGCCGTCCGGGAGCAGGCCGGGGATGTCCACGGCGTTGTGCCGGGCGTACACGCCGGGCGCGGGCAGCGGCGGAAGGTGCTTGCCCTCGCGGACCCGCTTCTCGGCCAGTTCGCGCTGGGTGTCGCGGCGTTCGGTGCGCTCGCGGTGGGTGAGCACCATGGCGGCGACGGCCGCGGTGACCAGGAGCGCGCCGGTGATCTCGAAGGCGAACACGTAGTCGGTGAAGATCGACCGGGCCAGGCCCTGGACGTTGCCGCCCGCGTTGGCCTCGGCCAGGCCGGTGAAGGTGCCGACGGAGGCGTTGCCGATGCCGCCGACCAGCAGGATGCCGAAGCCGAGTCCGCACAGGGCCGCCATCCAGCGCTGGCCCTTGATCGTCTCCTTCAGCGAGTCGGCCGCGGTGACGCCGACGAGCATCAGCACGAACAGGAAGAGCATCATGACCGCGCCGGTGTAGACGACGATCTGCACGATGCCCAGGAAGTAGGCGCCGTTGGCCAGGTAGAACACGGCCAGGACGATCATCGTCCCGGCCAGGCAGAGCGCCGAGTGCACCGACCGCTTCATCAGCACGGTCCCGAGTGCGCCCAGCACCGCGACGGTGCCCAGGATCCAGAACTGCACCGCCTCGCCGGTGGAGGTGGTGGACGCGGCCAGCAGGGTGCCGTTCACTTCTCGCTCACCGCCTCGGAGGCCGGCTCGTCGGGGCCGAAGGTGTCGGCGGCGGCCTGCGGGGGCTCGTTCTTCGGGTTCTTGGAGTGGGCCTCCTGCCGGACCGTCCCCGGAGCGGCCTCGGTGACCAGCCCCCGGTAGTAGTCCTTCTCGGTCATGCCCGGGAAGATCGCGTGCGGGGTGTCGACCATGCCCTCCTCCAGCCCGGCGAGCAGCTCTTCCTTGGTGTAGATGAGCGACTCGCGGGTCCGGTCGGCCAGTTCGTACTCGTTGGTCATGGTCAGCGCCCGGGTCGGGCACGCCTCGACGCACAGGCCGCACAGGATGCAGCGCAGGTAGTTGATCTGGTAGACGCGCCCGTAGCGCTCACCGGGCGAGTAGCGCTCCTCGTCGGTGTTGTCCGCGCCCTCCACGTAGATCGCGTCGGCCGGGCAGGCCCAGGCGCACAGCTCGCAGCCGACGCACTTCTCCAGCCCGTCCGGGTGCCGGTTGAGCTGGTGCCGGCCGTGGAAGCGCGGCGCGGTGGGCTTCTTCTCCTCGGGGTACTGCTCGGTGAGCCGCTTCTTGAACATGGCCTTGAAGGTCACGCCGAAGCCGGCCACCGGGTTCTCGAACTCAGGCATCGTCGGCCTCCCTGGCCTTGCCGGTCTCGCTGGACTCGCCGTCCGACCCGGCCCCCACGCCCGCGGTCTCCCGCTCGCGGCGCGGCCGCCGGCGCGGTACGGGCGGCAGGGTCTGTCCCGGCAGCGGCGGTACGGGGTAGCCGCCCGCCATCGGGTCGAAGGTCTCGGGTCCGGCCGCCTTCCCGGCCTCCTCCTTCTCCTTCTCCCCGGCGCGCTCGCCGCGTTCGCGGACGGCGTCGTAGACGAAGGACAGCAGGAGCAGCACCAGCGCCGCGCCGGCGACCCAGAGCACGATGTCGCCGAACTCGTAGCCCTCGTTGCGCAGCGCCCGCACGGTGGCCACCAGCATCAGCCAGGCCAGCGAGACGGGGATGAGGACCTTCCAGCCCAGCCTCATGAACTGGTCGTAGCGCACGCGCGGGAGCGTGCCGCGCAGCCAGACGAAGAGGAACAGCAGCAGGTTCACCTTGACGACGAACCACAGCAGCGGCCACCAGCCGTGGTTGGCGCCCTCCCAGTAGGTGCTGATGGGCGCCGGGGCGCGCCAGCCGCCCAGGAAGAGGGTGACCGCCAGGGCCGAGACGGTGACCATGTGGACGTACTCGGCGAGCATGAAGAACGCGAACTTGATCGACGAGTACTCGGTGTTGAAGCCGCCGACCAGGTCGCCCTCGGACTCGGGCATGTCGAAGGGCGCGCGGTGCGCCTCGCCGACCATCGCCACCATGTAGATGAGGAACGACACCGGCAGCAGCAGCGCGAACCAGGTGTCGGCCTGCGCCCCGACGATCGTCGAGGTGGACATCGAGCCGGAGTAGAGGAAGACCGCCGCGAAGCTCAGGCCCATGGCGACCTCGTAGGAGATCACCTGGGCCGTGGCGCGCACACCGCCCAGCAGCGGGTAGGTGGAGCCCGACGACCAGCCGGCCAGCACCGTTCCGTAGGCGGCGATGGAGGCGGTGGCCAGGATGTACAGGATCGCCACCGGCAGGTCGGTGAGCTGCATCGCGGTGCGGGTGCCGAAGACCGACACCTCGTTGCCGGGCGGGCCGAAGGGGATCACCGCGATGGCCATGAAGGCGGGGATCGCGCCGATGATGGGGGCCAGGATGTAGACGGCCTTGTCGGCCGCCTTGACGTTGACGTCCTCCTTCAGCATCAGCTTGACGCCGTCGGCCAGCGACTGGAGCATCCCCCAGGGGCCGTGCCGGTTGGGGCCGATGCGCAGCTGCATCCAGGCGACGACCTTGCGCTCCATCACGATGGAGATCAGCACGGTCACCATCAGGAAGGCGAAGCAGAACACCGCCTTGAGGCCGATCAGCCACCAGGGATCGGTGCCGAACATCGACAGGTCCTCCTCGGCGAGGACCGTCGTCCCCGTGGCCAGGACGGACGGGCTCATCACGCCTCCACCCCCTTCGTCTCCTCCGGGCCCGCCGCGGCCGCGGCGGTGGTGGCCGCAGCGGTCGCGGGGGCCGCCGACAGCTTCACGAGCCGGCCGGGCACGGTGCCCAGGTCGTCCAGGACGCCGGCACCCGTGGAGTTCAGCGGCAGCCAGACCACGCGGTCGGGCATCTCGGTGACCTCCAGCGGCAGGGTGACCGTCCCGGCCGGGCCGGTGACGGTCAGCGCCTGGCCGCCCGCGACCCCGACCTCGGCGGCCGTGGCGGCCGACAGCCGGGCGACGGCGGCGTGCCGGGTGCCGGCCAGCGCCTCGTCGCCGTCCTGGAGCCGGCCCCTGTCGAGCAGCAGCCGGTGGCCGGCGAGCACGGCCTCGCCCGCGGCGGGCCGCGGGACCTGCCGGACGCCGGCCTCCGGCGCGTCGGCGCGGGGGCCGTCCCAGACGCCCAGGCGCCGCATCTCGGCACGGACGGTGCGTACGTCCGGCAGCCCGAGGTGGACGTCGAGGGCGTCGGCGAGCATGTGCAGCACGCGGTGGTCGGACTGGACGAGCCGGCGGGTCATCTGGTCGGGCTTGATGGCTGCCTCGAACGGCCGCGAGCGGCCCTCCCAGTTGAGGAAGGAGCCCGCCTTCTCCACGACCGCGGCGACGGGCAGGACCACGTCGGCCCGCTCGGTGACCTCCGAGGGCCGCTGCTCCAGGCTGACGACGAAGCCGACCTCGTCCAGCGCCCTGCGGGCCAGCGCCGGGTCGGGCAGGTCGGCGACCTCCACGCCCCCGACCAGCAGGGCCGCGAGTTCGCCGTTCGCGGCGGCCTCGACGATCCGGCCGGTGTCGCGGCCGAAGCGGGTCGGCAGGGCGGCCACGCCCCAGACGGCGGCCGTCTCAGCGCGGGCGCTCGGGTCGGTGGCGGGGCGTCCGCCGGGCAGCAGTGTCGGGAGCGCTCCGGCCTCGACCGCGCCCCGCTCGCCGGCCCGGCGCGGGATCCACACCAGGCGGGCGCCGGTGGCGGTGGCCGTCCGCAGGGCGGCGGTGAACCCGCCGGGCACGGCGGCCAGCCGCTCCCCTGCGATGATCACCGATCCCTCGGCGCGCAGCGCCTCGGCGGCCTTCTGCCCGGTCTCGTCGAGCCCGACGCCGCCGGCCAGCGCGTCCAGCCACTCGGTCTCGGTGTGGGGCGCGGCCGGCAGCAGCGTGCCGCCCGCCTTCCTCAGGCCCCGGGTGGCGTGGGTGGCCAGCGAGAAGACGCGCTGCCCGTGCTTGCGGTGGGCCTTGCGCAGCCGCAGGAAGACGCCGGGGGCCTCCTCCTCGGCCTCGAAGCCGACCAGCAGCACGGCCGGGGCCTTCTCCAGCGCGGCGTGGGTGACGCCGCTCCCGTCGGCGTCCAGTCCGCGTCCGGCGACGTGGGAGGCGAGGAAGTCGGCCTCCTCGGTGCTGTGGACGCGGGCGCGGAAGTCGATGTCGTTGGTGTCGAGGGCGACGCGCGCGAACTTGGCGTAGGCGTAGGCGTCCTCGGCCGTCAGCCGTCCGCCGGTGAGCACGCCGGTGCGGCCGCGGGCCGCGGCCAGCCCCCTGGCCGCGGCGTCCAGCGCCTCGGGCCAGCTCGCGGGCTCCAGCTCACCGGTGTCGGCGTTGCGCAGCAGCGGGTGGGTGAGCCGGTCGCGCTGCTGGGCGTAGCGGAAGGCGAAGCGGCCCTTGTCGCAGATCCACTCCTCGTTGACCTCCGGGTCGTCGGCGGCCAGCCGCCGCATGACCTTGCCGCGCCGGTGGTCGGTGCGGGTGGCGCAGCCCGTGGAGCAGTGCTCGCACACGCTGGGCGAGGAGATCAGGTCGAAGGGGCGGGAGCGGAACCGGTAGGCGGCCGAGGTGAGCGCGCCGACCGGGCAGATCTGAATGGTGTTGCCGGAGAAGTAGGACTCGAAGGGCGGTCCCTCCCCGGTGCCGACCTGCTGCAGGGCGCCGCGCTCCAGCAGCTCGATCATCGGGTCGCCCGCGATCTGGTTGGAGAAGCGGGTGCAGCGCGCGCACAGCACGCAGCGCTCGCGGTCCAGCAGCACCTGGGTCGACAGCGGCACGGGCTTGGCGAAGGTGCGCTTGCGGCCCTCGAAGCGGCTGTCGGCCTGCCCGTGTGACATGGCCTGGTTCTGCAGCGGGCACTCGCCGCCCTTGTCGCAGACCGGGCAGTCCAGCGGGTGGTTGATGAGCAGCAGCTCCATCACGCCGCGCTGCGCCTTCTCGGCCACCGGGGAGGTCAGGTGCGTCCTGACGGCCATGCCGTCGGTGCAGGTGATCGTGCAGGAGGCCATGGGCTTGCGCTGGCCCTCGACCTCGACGATGCACTGGCGGCAGGCCCCGGCCGGGTCCAGCAGGGGGTGGTCGCAGAAGCGCGGGATCTCGATGCCGAGCAGTTCGGCGGCGCGGATGACCAGGGTGCCCTTGGGCACGCTGACCTCGATGCCGTCGATCGTCAGCGTCACCGCGTCCTCGGGAGCCTTGGGCGGCTCGGCCTCTCCGCCTCCGGAGGCCTTGGCGTCGGTGGTGACGGTCACGCGTTCACCTCCAGGTGTGCGGTCCTGTCGTCGGCCCACAGGGTCGACTTGGCCGGGTCGAAGGGACAGCCCCGCCCGGTGACGTGCTGTTCGTACTCCTCGCGGAAGTACTTCAGGGAGGAGAAGATCGGGCTGGCGGCGCCGTCGCCGAGGGCGCAGAAGGACTTGCCGTTGATGTTGTCGGCGATGTCGGCGATCTTGTCGAGGTCGGACATCGACGCCTTGCCGGCCTCGATGTCGCGCATGAGCTGGACCAGCCAGTAGGTGCCCTCGCGGCAGGGGGTGCACTTGCCGCAGGACTCGTGGGCGTAGAACTCCGTCCAGCGGGTCACCGCGCGGACCACGCAGGTGGTCTCGTCGAAGCACTGGAGCGCCTTGGTGCCGAGCATCGACCCGGCGGCGCCGACGCCCTCGTAGTCCAGCGGGACGTCGAGGTGCTCGTCGGTCAGCAGCGGGGTCGAGGAGCCGCCCGGGGTCCAGAACTTCAGCCGGTGGCCGGGGCGCATGCCGCCGCTCATCTCCAGCAGCTGGCGCAGGGTGATGCCCAGCGGCGCCTCGTACTGGCCGGGGCCGGCGACGTGGCCGCTGAGGGAGTACAGCGTGAAGCCCGGGGACTTCTCGCTGCCCATCGTGCGGAACCACTCCTTGCCACGGTTCATGATCGCGGGAACCGAGGCGATGGACTCGACGTTGTTGACGACGGTGGGGCACGCGTACAGGCCCGCGACGGCCGGGAAGGGGGGACGCAGCCTCGGCTGGCCGCGCCGGCCCTCCAGGGAGTCCAGCAGGGCGGTCTCCTCGCCGCAGATGTACGCGCCCGCGCCCGCGTGCACGGTGATGTCCACGTCCAGGCCCGAGCCGAGGACGTCCTTGCCGAGGTAGCCCGCCTCGTAGGCCTCGCGCACCGCGGCGTGCAGCCGCCGCAGCACGGGGACGACCTCGCCGCGCAGGTAGATGAAGGCGTGGTTGGAGCGGATCGCGTGGCAGGCGATCACGATGCCCTCGATCAGCGAGTGCGGGTTGGCGAAGAGGAGGGGGATGTCCTTGCAGGTGCCCGGCTCGGACTCGTCGGCGTTGACCACCAGGTAGTGCGGCTTGCCGTCGCCCTGGGGGATGAACTGCCACTTCATGCCCGTGGGGAAGCCCGCGCCGCCCCGGCCGCGCAGACCGGACTCCTTGACGTAGGCGATGACGTCGTCCGGCTTCATCGCCAGGGCCTTGCGCAGGCCCTCGTAGCCCTCGTGCGCCCGGTAGGTCCCAAGCGTCCAGGACGTCGGGTCGTCCCAGAAGGCCGAGAGCACCGGGGCCAGCAGCTTCTCCGCTGATTCGGCGGTCATCACTTGCCCTCCTTCGCCACCGGACCGGCCGGGTTGTCGGGGTCGGAGGCGGCCGTCCTGCGCGGCGCGTCGTGGGAACTGGGGTGGGGTTCGGGCGCCTCACCGGTCTCGGTGACGGGCTGCCCGGCCGACGCGGGCGCCTCCCCGCCGCGCGGCGAGACCACCTTCGGCCCGCCCTTCTCGCCCTTGGCCAGCCTCAGTCCGGCCAGCGACGCCGGGCCCGCGCTGCCGCTCGCCTCGACGGCGCCGGGCCGCTCGTCGGGGAAACCGGCGAGGATGCGGGCGGTCTCCTTGAAGGTGCACAGCGGGGCGCCGCGGGTGGGCCGCACCTCGCGCCCGGCGCGCAGGTCGTCCACCAGCTTCCTGGCGCTCTCGGGCGTCTGGTTGTCGAAGAACTCCCAGTTGACCATCACCACGGGCGCGAAGTCGCAGGCCGCGTTGCACTCGATGTGCTCCAGCGTCACCTTGCCGTCCTCGGTGGTCTCGTCGTTGCCGACCCCGAGGTGCTCCTGGAGCGCCTCGAAGATGGCGTCGCCGCCCATCACCGCGCACAGGGTGTTGGTGCACACCCCCACCTGGTAGTCGCCCGAGGGCTTGCGCCGGTACATCGTGTAGAAGGTGGCCACCGCCGTGACCTCGGCCGTGGTCAGGTCGAGCATCTCGGCGCAGAACCGCAGCCCGGTGGGGGTGACGTACCCCTCCTCGGACTGCACCAGGTGCAGCATCGGCAGCAGCGCGGAGCGGCTGCCGGGGTAGCGGGCGATGATCTCCTGCGCGTCCGCCTCCAGCCGGGCGCGGACGTCGGCCGGGTAGTCGGGGGCGGGGAGCTGGGGCATCCCGAGCGATACGTCTGTCACCGGTCGACGCCTCCCATCACGGGGTCGATGGACGCGACGGCGACGATGACGTCGGCGACCTGGCCGCCCTCGCACATCGCCGCCATGGTCTGCAGGTTGGTGAAGGACGGGTCGCGGAAGTGGACCCGGAACGGGCGGGTGCCGCCGTCGCTGACCGCGTGCACGCCCAGCTCGCCCTTGGCGGACTCCACCGCGGCGTACGCCTGCCCCGGCGGCACCCGGAAGCCCTCCGTCACCAGCTTGAAGTGGTGGATGAGGGCCTCCATCGAGGTGCCCATGATGTTCCTGATGTGGTCCAGCGAGTTGCCGAGCCCGTCGGGGCCGAGCGCGAGCTGCGCGGGCCAGGCGATCTTCTTGTCGGCGACCATCACCGGGCCGGGCTCCAGCCGGTCCAGGCACTGCTCGACGATCCGCAGCGACTGGCGCATCTCCTCCAGCCGGATCAGGAAGCGGCCGTAGGAGTCGCAGGTGGTGTCGGTCGGGACGTCGAAGTCGTAGGTCTCGTAGCCGCAGTACGGCTGCGCCTTGCGCAGGTCGTGCGGGAGTCCGGTGGACCGCAGGATGGGGCCGGTGGCGCCGAGCGCCATGCAGCCGGCCAGGTCCAGGTAGCCGACGTCCTTCAGGCGTGCCTTGAAGACGGGGTTGCCGGTGCAGAGCTTGTCGTACTCCGGCAGGTTCTTCCGCATCTTCTTCACGAACTCGCGGACCTGGTCCACCGCTCCGGCCGGCAGGTCCTGGGCGAGGCCGCCGGGCCGGATGTAGGCGTGGTTCATCCGCAGGCCGGTGATGAGCTCGAAGAGGTCCAGGACCAGTTCGCGGTCCCGGAAGCCGTAGATCATCACCGTGGTGGCGCCCAGCTCCATGCCGCCGGTGGCGATGGCCACCAGGTGGGAGGAGATCCGGTTGAGCTCCATCATCATCACGCGGATGACGCTGGCGCGGTCGGGTACCTGGTCCTCGATGCCCAGCAGCTTCTCCACCGCCAGGCAGTACGCCGTCTCGTTGAAGAACGGCGTGAGGTAGTCCATGCGCGTCACGAAGGTCGTGCCCTGCGTCCAGTTGCGGTACTCGAGGTTCTTCTCGATACCGGTGTGCAGGTAGCCGATGCCGCAGCGGGCCTCGGTGACCGTCTCGCCGTCGATCTCCAGGATGAGCCGGAGCACGCCGTGCGTGGACGGGTGCTGCGGGCCCATGTTGACGATGATCTTCTCGTCGTCGCCCCTGGCGGCGGCGGTGGCGATCTCGTCCCAGTCGCCGCCGGTGACGGTGTAGACGGTGCCCTCGGTGGTCTCGCGGGCGCTCGCCTGTGACGCCGTGGGGTCCGTCGCGTGCGGGGTTGCGTGCGAGGTGCTCATCAGCTGTACGACCTCCGCTGGTCGGGAGCCGGGATCTGGGCGCCCTTGTACTCGACGGGGATGCCGCCGAGGGGGTAGTCCTTGCGCTGCGGGAAGCCCTGCCAGTCGTCGGGCATCATGATCCGCGTGAGCGCGGGATGGCCGTCGAAGACGATGCCGAAGAAGTCGTACGTCTCGCGCTCGTGCCAGTCGTTGGTCGGGTAGACCGAGACGATCGACGGGATGTGCGGATCGCCGTCGGGCACGCTCACCTCCAGCCGGATCAGCCGGTTGTGGGTGATCGAGCGCAGGTGGTAGACGGCGTGCAGTTCGCGCCCGGAGTCGCCGGGGAAGTGGACGCCGCTGACGCCGGTGCACATCTCGAAGCGCAGCGCGGGGTCGTCGCGCAGGACGCGGGCCGTGACCGGCAGGTGGTCGCGGGCGATGTGGAAGGTGATCTCGCCGCGGTCCACGACCGTCCTCTCGATCACCTCCTCCGGCACCAGGCCCTGCTCCTCGAGCGCGCCCTCCAGTTCGTCGGCCACCTCGTCGAACCAGCCCCCGTACGGCCGGCCCGACGCGCCCGGCAGCCGGACGGTGCGCACCAGCCCGCCGTAGCCGGAGGTGTCGCCGCCCTCCTTGGCGCCGAACATGCCGCGGCGGACGTCGATCACCTCGCCCGTCTCACCGCGCGGCGAGGGGACGGCGCCGTTGCCGCCGCCACCGTTGCTCTGCTCGTCGCTCATCGGAGCAGCCCCTTCATCTCGATCGTCGGAAGCGCCTTGAGCGCCGCCTCCTCCGCCTCGCGGGCGGCCTGCTCCCGGTTGACCCCGAGCTTCTCGCCCTGGATCTTCTGGTGGAGCTTGAGGATCGCGTCCAGCAGCATCTCGGGGCGCGGCGGGCAGCCGGGCAGGTAGATGTCGACCGGCACGATGTGGTCGACGCCCTGCACGATCGCGTAGTTGTTGAACATGCCGCCCGAGGAGGCGCACACGCCCATGGAGATGACCCACTTGGGGTTCGGCATCTGGTCGTAGACCTGCCGCAGGACCGGCGCCATCTTCTGGCTGACCCGGCCGGCCACGATCATCAGGTCCGCCTGCCGGGGCGAGCCGCGGAAGACCTCCATCCCGAAGCGGGCGAGGTCGTAGCGGCCGGCGCCGGTGGTCATCATCTCGATGGCGCAGCAGGCCAGGCCGAAGGTCGCCGGGAAGACCGACGACTTGCGCACCCAGCCCGCGGCCTGCTCGACGGTGGTCAGCAGGAAGCCGCTCGGCAGTTTCTCTTCGATACCCATGTGTACGCCCCTAGTCCCATTCCAGGCCGCCGCGCCGCCAGACGTAGGCGTAGGCGACGAAGACGGTGAGCACGAAGAGCAGCATCTCCACGAGCCCGAACAGCCCCAGGACGTCGAAGGTGACGGCCCAGGGGTAGAGGAAGACGATCTCGATGTCGAAGACGATGAAGAGCATCGCCGTCAGGTAGTACTTGATCGGGAAGCGCCCGCCTCCCGCTGCCTGCGGGGTGGGCTCGATGCCGCACTCGTACGCCTCGAGCTTGGCCCTGTTGTAGCGCTTGGGGCCGACGATCGAGGCCATGACCACGGAGAAGACAGCGAAGGCTGCCCCGAGCGCTCCCAGTACGAGGATGGGCGCGTAGACGTTCACCGCTCCTCGCTCCTTCCAGTCGACGACGCTGCCGGCGGGCCGTTGCGGGCCGTTTTCGGACCGGTGTTCCGTTCACGAAGATCGCGTATATGTGAGGCAGTTCACAAGCCCGAGTCGACTGCATCCTATGCCCGTCCTTCTGTGATCTGCGACACGGGGTGCGGCAACAAGTTTGTGATCTCCACCACCTGACGAATGATCATGAAGCCGGATGGACGGCGATCTTCACACGTGAAGCGGCCGACTGATCACCACACGTGACATTCCGGCGCGTCTTCGCTGATCGGAGGGGGTGCGCCCTATCAAATGATGCCCACTACAGGCAAATTTGCCCTGGACATCCTGGCTTGGTAAACGGCGCGGAGCGCACCTCCGGCGAGGCCGGGGGGAGACGACCGCGAGGCCGCCTCCGCACCCCTCCGGGAACCCGGCGCGGCAAGATCGTGAATCCGTGCTCAATCTGTGACCTCCACCACGCCCGGACCCCGCGGCGCGAGCCCGTCTTTGCGCGGGGAGGACCGCCCGTGCTAGGCGCGCGGAGCGAAGTGGATCAATCGGACAATGTCATGGTCACGGCCTCTTAACGGGGCAATGATCGACTTCCGGGAGAGGCATCCGTAGCGCCGCGCTCCGCCCAAAGTGGGCGCGTACACGCCGAGTGTGGCGCAACACACCTTTGTTGAACGGAACCTCCCACGGCTGATAGCCGTGGTGGCATGTCCCAGACCGCCCACATACCCGGCCACCGGAAACCCCGTCGAGCCGGCAGGAACCCCCTGCTGCGCACGGGCGTTGCCGGTGGCGTCCTCAGCACCCTCGCGGTGACCGCCGCGGCCGCCCCCTCCTCCGCCGAGGAGCGGAAGACGGCCGCCGACACCGCCGAGATGCCCGTGATCGTCCCCGACGCGGCCACCGGCGCCCTGCGGGCCGCCGACGCCAACCGGACGGTCGCGACCCGGTACGAGACCGAGGCCGCGCGGATCCTGGCCGCCGAGCAGGCCATGGAGCGGGCCGGTGAACTGGCCGAGAGGAAGAAGGCCGAGGCCGAGCGCAGGGCGGCGGAGGCCGCCGAGGCCGAGCGCGAGCGCGCCGCCCGGGAGCGCGCGGCGCGCGACTCCCGGCGCACCACCCTCGGTGCCGCCCCCGCCGCGACCGATGCCCCCGCCGCCTCCGCACCGGCCGGCAGCGGCAACGTGGCGACCCTGGTGGGCTTCCTGCGCGCACAGGTCGGCAAGGCGTACGTCCTCGGCGCCACCGGCCCGAACGCCTACGACTGCTCCAGCCTCACCCAGGCCGCCTTCCGCCAGATCGGGATCAGCCTCCCGCGGACCTCGCAGCCGCAGTCCACGGCGGGCACCCAGATCCCCCTGAGCAGCGTGCGGCCGGGCGACATCCTCTACTGGGGCAGCGCCGGCAACGCGTACCACGTCGCCGTCTACATCGGGAACGGCCGCTTCGTCGGCGCCCAGAACCCCTCCACCGGCGTCGCCGAGCGCGACATGGGCTACGACATGCCGACGGGCGCGGTGCGCGTGCTCTGACGCCGCGCGGCGCGCGTACGGCACGTACACGCACGTGCACGGCGAAGGGCCGTCCGGTTCTCCCGGACGGCCCTTCGCCGCTCCTCGGCGCCCTCTCCCGAGCGGCGGCGTACTACGCGCGCGGGGCGACCTTCGTCAGCCCGTTGATGATCCGGTCCATCGCGTCGCCGCCCGTCGGGTCCGTCAGGTTCGCCAGCAGCTTCAGCGTGAAGCGCATCAGTACCGGGTGGGTCAGGCCGCGCTCGGCTGCCAGCTTCATGACCTTGGGATTGCCGATCAGCTTCACGAAGGCGCGGCCCAGCGTGTAGTAGCCGCCGTAGGTGTCCTTGAGGACCCTCGGGTAGCGCCGCAGCACCAGCTCGCGCTGCGCCGGACTCCGCCGGGCGTGGGCCTGGACGATGACGTCGGCCGCGATCTGCCCGGACTCCATGGCGTACGCGATGCCCTCGCCGTTGAACGGGTTGACCATGCCGCCCGCGTCACCGACCAGCAGCAGCCCCCGCGTGTAGTGCGGCTGCCGGTTGAAGGCCATCGGCAGGGCCGCGCCGCGGATCGGACCGGTCATGTTCTCGGGCGTGTATCCCCACTCCTCGGGCATCGAGGCGCACCACGCCTTGAGGACCTCGCGCCAGTCCAGCTCCTTGAAGGACGAGGAGGTGTTGAGCACTCCCAGACCGACGTTGGAGGTGCCGTCGCCCATCCCGAAGACCCAGCCGTAGCCGGGCAGCAGCCGGTCCTGCGCCCCCCGCCGGTCCCACAGCTCCAGCCAGGACTCCAGATAGTCGTCGTCGTGGCGCGGCGAGGTGAAGTACGTGCGCACGGCCACGCCCATCGGACGGTCCTCGCGCCGGTGCAGGCCCATCGCCAGCGACAGCCGCGTGGAGTTGCCGTCCGCGGCGACCACCAGCGGGGCGCGGAAGGAGACCGGCGTCTTCTCCTCGCCCAGCTTCGCCTCGACACCGGTGATCCGGCCCGTGCGCCCGTCGGTGATCGGCGCACCGACGTTGCACCGCTCGTACAGCCGGGCCCCGGCCTTCTCGGCCTGCCGGGCGAGCTGCTCGTCGAAGTCGTCGCGCCTGCGGACCAGTCCGTAGTCCGGGAAGCTCGCCAGCTCCGGCCAGTCGAGCTGGAGCCGGGTGCCGCCGGCGATGATCCGCAGGCCCTTGTTGCGCAGCCAGCCCGCCTCCTCGGAGACGTCGATCCCCATCGCCACGAGCTGCTTGACCGCACGCGGGGTCAGCCCGTCGCCGCAGACCTTCTCCCTGGGGAAGGCGGTCTTCTCCAGCAGCAGGACGTCGAGCCCGGAACGGGCCAGGTGGTAGGCGGTGGTGGACCCGGCGGGGCCGGCCCCGACCACGATCACATCGGCGCTGTGCTCGGAGGCTGCCTTCGAGGGGGACTCGGTCACGACGGACTCCCGCAAGACTCGGTATTCAACGTGCCGGTCGCGCCGGGCACTGGACGGAAGCAGTCTATGCAGGGGCCTTCGGCCCGCCGGAGAAGGGATGCGCGGGCGAACTCCCGCTCCCCGCCGACGATCGCCCGGTCCGCCCGTCCCGTACCGCTCCCGGTCCTACGGGGCGAACCCCCGGTGCAGGGCGACGATCCCGCCCGTCAGATCGCGCCAGGCGACCTTCTCCCATCCCGCGTCCTGGAGCCTGCGGGCCAGGCCGGGCTGGTCGGGCCAGGCGCGGATGGACTCGGCGAGGTAGACGTAGGCGTCCGGGTTGCTGGAAACGGCCTCCGCCACGGGCGGCAGGGCCCGCATCAGGTACTCGGTGTAGACCTTGCGGAAGGGCTCCCAGGTGGGGTGGCTGAACTCGCAGACGACGACCCGGCCGCCGGGCTTGGTCACCCGCAGCATCTCGCGCAGCGCGGCGTCGGTGTCGCGGACGTTGCGCAGCCCGAAGGAGATGGTGACGGCGTCGAACGCGTCGTCGGCGAAAGGCAGCCGGGTCGCGTCCCCGGCCGTGAACGGCATCCACGGCTCGCGCTTCTTGCCCTCCCGCAGCATCCCGAGGGAGAAGTCGCACGGCACGGTGTACGCGCCGGCCGTGGCGAACGGCACCGACGACGTCCCCGTCCCGGCCGCCAGGTCCAGCACCCGCTCCCCCGGCCGCGCGTCCACGGCGCGGGCGACCTCGCGCCGCCACAGCCGGGCCTGCCCGAGGGACAGCACGTCGTTGGTGATGTCGTACCGGGCCGCCACCTTGTCGAACATCGCGGCGACTTCGTTGGGCTGCTTGTCCAGGGATGCGCGCGTCATGTGCCCATCCTCCCAGCCCCACCCCCCTGCCCCCGCCCCGGCTCCCCGGCGCATGGGCGCGCGGGGCTTCCGGGCACCGCCGCGAACCGGCCGGCCACCGTGAGGGCCGCGACCGTTCGGATCCGGCCGATCCGGCCAGGCCACGCCCAAGCCCTTTGCGATGCCACCGGCGGGTGCGTTACACACTGCCTCCGTAGATGTACCGACTGCCACCACGGGGGGATCGTGTCGTTCGACGAAGAGTGGGCCCAACTCGTGGCCAAGGCCACCCGCGAGCAAGCGGCCCGCACCCGCCTCAACGGGGACAGCGGTGGGGGCGGCGGGAAGAAGCTCAGCGTCACCCCGAGCGAGCTCACCAAACGTGCGGGCAAGGCCGACACCGTCCGAGGCAACCTCGGCAAGGCGGACGACGCCACGATGAGGGAGACAGCGCAGGTCGCGGCCGGGCTGACCGGTTTCAAGTCCGCAGAGGCCTTCGCAACCTTCGCAGAGCGTTGGGAAGAGCAGATGAAGTACCTGCAAGGTCTGCTGAGCGACGGCGTCGCGAAGCCACTGCGTACGGCAGCGAACGATTTCCAACGCGAGGACGAGGACCGGGCCAAGGTGATCGAC
The DNA here is from genome assembly GCF_046614825.1 of Streptomyces nanhaiensis. NCBI lineage: Bacteria > Bacillati > Actinomycetota > Actinomycetes > Kitasatosporales > Streptomycetaceae > Streptomyces > Streptomyces nanhaiensis. The sequence continues at coordinate 30,337 of NZ_JBKJFM010000008.1, read as the reverse complement.
GGGCTGAAACTCGAAGAGGACGAGACGGGGAAGAAATGACGCTCGGCTACAGCACCGTCAAGAACGCCGATCTCGCCCCGCTGGCCGAGGCTGTCACCAAGTGGCGGAACCTGCCCGGTCAGTTCGACACCATCGCCACCTCCTTCAGGAACGAGGTGTCCAAGGCCCTGCGCACCTCCGACTGGGATGGGAAAGCCGCAGAAGCGGCCTTCAAGAAGTTCGACGAGGTGGAGAGGCAGTTCAAGAACGCCTCGGAGGAAGCCAAAGACATCCATCGCCTGCTCGACAGTGCGCTGGAGAACTTCCGCTCCGCCCAGAAACGCATCCGTGACGTCACCAACGAGGTTGCCGAGGACAAGAACCTGAAGATGTCCTCCAGCGGCCTGGTGTACCTAGACCCGGATGACAAAAAAGAGCCCGGCCGGCTCGCCGTCCTCAAGCAGGCATACGAGGATGTGGTCCGCGGTTACAACGAAAAGATCAAGACGGCGCTCGCTGACGCCACCGAGGCGGATACAGCGCTGCACTGGGCCCTCTCGCAGGATCCCAACGGGCGCTCGTCCGGCTTCCACCCGGACATGTTCAACAGCGTCAAGGACGCTCAGCAGGGGCGCCGCGAAGCCCGAAAGGACGCCGATACCCTCGTCAAGCTCACTGCTCTCGGAAGAGAAATGACCGACGAGCAACTCAAGCAGTTCAACCGCCTGGCCAGGAAACATGAGGGCGACCCCTACTTCGCTGAGCGTTACGCGACCAAGGTCGGCCCCGAGGGAACCCTGCGCCTCTGGCAAGGCATCGCCGACCAGCGACGCCACTCCGACAAGGACGCGGTGAAGACTCTGGCGGACATCCAGAAGTCTCTGTCCCACACACTCGCCACCGCCTCTCACTCCGAGAGCGACGCCATGCGGGAGTGGAAGAGGGAGATGATCGGACTCGGGGACGACCGTATCCAATTCACCCACTCAGGCGCGGCGGCTAACCTTCCGAGCCAGGGATCCTACGGTTTTTCCATCATGAGCAGCCTGATGCGCCACGGTGAGTACGAAACCGAATTCCTCAAAGAGTACGGCAACGAGCTCTACTACTTCGAGAAGGAACACGAGGGCGATCTCGAAGGTCTCTGGTACGTCGACGATCACAAAGCCCGTCTCAATTTCGGATCCGACGAAGGCAATGATCCCATGGCCGGCTACTTGGAGGCCCTCGGTCACAATCCGGAAGCTTCCAAGGCGATGTTCAACTCAGAACCCTGGGCTGCAAACGGAAACCACGAAAGCAACCTCAGCCCGTTCCTCGACTATCTGATGCGCGAACGTGACTGGCTCCAAGACCCGACGGCAGGCGAAGACGCCCACAAAGGCTACGGGTACGACGAATTTGGGCACGCACTGGAGTCGGCGACCCTCGGAGTCCCATACGATCGTCCCGATCTCGGCCTGAAGCGCGACGACATGACAGCGAACATCATGAGCCAAGTTGTCGCAGTCGTCAGCACAGACGCGAGTTTCGCTTCCGACAGGCCCGGAGTGGGGGACAGCTTGGCAAAGATGGGGGCTGGCTACATCGATGATCTGCACTGGGCTGTCTCTGACTTCGGGGGTGCGGACTACACAGAAGAAGCAAGAAACTCCGCTTTCCGCCACAAAGAAGGGGACGGCCATTTCAGCGTAAATGCCAGCACGGCCGAAAAGTTCCTGGCTTCTGTCGGAGGAAGCGAAGGCGGCTACGAAATACTTGCTTCAGCTCAGCAGGAGTACGTTGCCTCCCTGATGAGAGTTCAGCCCGAACCGAATGATGAGGCGAAGCTGATCCTAGAAGCAGGATCCAAGTTCAACGGAGTGATTGACGGTGCGCGAACCCTCGAAATCATGAATACATACGGGGACAACAAAGAAGAGGCAGAGCGCAAGTTGACCGAAGCTGCAGAGTGGGAAAAATTTGCCGTCAGTCAGGGAATCGGGTTGGGTGCCGGACTTCTGACCCTTCCCTTTGGTGGTCCTACTACTTCTGCAGCGGTAGCTTTCGCGGTTCCCGCCGTGGTGGAAGGGGTGGCGAGCGCCACGGAAACCCAATACGAAGTATCGCTGAATCGCCAGCTAAAAGAAAAGATGGATAAATTCGAGGAGGAAAACAGGATAGACGTCATGGAATTCTACGACCGAGGGAAGGCCCGATCCGTGGACCCGCTCGACGCTTTCGTAAGCGCTCACGGGATCTCACCAAGCAGCCCTTGGCTTCAGGAAATCAATCTCGAGGACAGATACGACACCGGACGCAACGATATTACACCGCTGTTTCGACAGTAGCCTGAGTCGCCGGCGAAAGGGTCGGGACACAGACAAGCACGGCTCCAAACGGAAGCGCTCGACCAGACTCCAGCAGGTAAGCAATCTTCTCGGCTCGAAGAGAGAATCACCAGAGAGACGGTCCAGTGGAGAAAAAGATTTTTCGATTGCGCATCGCCTTCGCTCTCGGAAGCATCGCCTTGATGACATCATCATGCTTCAGCGGAGACAGAGGAGATTCAGTCACCGCACATGACGTATGCGGTGGCCTATCAGAGGCCGCCGCCTCCGCCATGGAGAAGATAACGGCGACAGAGGAATTCGGAAAGGATTCCGTCAGCGGCAAAGAAGAGTTCACGGACGCCCTCTTGTCCGACCTGAAGGCAGGAAGAGAGGGAAAGGAGAGAGAGTTCTGCCGAGTCCACCCCGACAAGAACAAGGATTCACCCGTTCCACGCATTCACTTCGGAATGCAAGACCGAGACGACATCCCCCCGGAAAAAGAAACAGCAGTCGTCGGCGAAGAAGATTTTCCTTTTGCCCTGCGGGCGACTTCCACATATACGTCTGCTGACGTATATTTCGAGTGTCGCTCAACCAGCACAGAAAGAAACAGCAGAGAACACCCTGTAGTGCATGGAAAACTTTCCTACGGCCCTCGGCTCGTAGGGGGGGAGGGTGGTTTGGACGCAATTAAACTGCACATGGACATACTTCAACATGTGGCGCGCAACATCGCGGGGGAACTGGGGTGCGAGGACCACGGGGACATCCCCGAGCGGGATGAGGCCTGGTAGGTCAGGCGCGGCGGTGGAGGAGGCGGCCGGCGAGGACCGTGGCGAGGCAGCGGCCGTCGGTGGCGTGGACGGCGAAGTCCGCGCGGGCGCCCGCGGAGAGGGTGGCGGGGCGGGGAGCGGCCAGGACGGTCAGGCCCGAGCGCTGGACGGCGGTGCGCACCGCGGGGCGGGTGAAGGGGCCGACGACGGAGGTGACGCCCTCGCGCAGGAGGCGCTGCAGGCCTCGGCGGGCGCTGTGCCCCCAGCGCACCTCGTCCATGGGGAGGGCCGCCAGGGCGGAGCCCGTGAGCGGATCGGTGCCGGGGATGCCGGGAAGGCCCACCTCGCGCGGGTCCGGGTGGTAGGCGGCCTCCAGCCACGCCGCCGCGTCCACCGCGCAGCGGCCGGGGGCCAGTTCGCCGGGCCAGTGGCGGACGCGGGCGGCCGGGTACGCCCCGGCGAGTTCGTCCGCCGGGCCGATAGCCACGATCCGGTCGCCCTCGACCGCCACCGCGTGCCCGGGCAGCCGCTCGCCGTCCTCGGTGAGGCGGACGGCGAGCGGGACGTGGATCGTCAGCACGGTATCGCGGGGTGAGGGCGGTCAGCCGGCGTCGATGAGCTTCAGCTCGGGATGCGCGGTGCCGCCCTCGATCGCGGTGGAGGACAGGTGGGAGACGACGCGGTCGTCCACCGGGTCCTTCGCCGGGTCGTCGTGGACGACCAGGTGCTCGTACGTCGTCGAGCGCTGCGCCGGTACGCGTCCGGCCTTGCGGATGAGGTCGATCAGCTCCATGCGGTTGGAGCGGTGCTTCGCCCCGGCCGAGGAGACGACGTTCTCCTCCAGCATCACCGAGCCCAGGTCGTCCGCGCCGTAGTGCAGGGAGAGCTGGCCGGTCTCCTTGCCCGTCGTCAGCCAGGAGCCCTGGATGTGGGCGACGTTGTCCAGGAAGAGCCGGGCGACGGCCAGGATGCGCAGGTACTCGAAGACCGTGGCCTGGGTGCGGCCCTTCAGGTGGTTGTTCTCCGGCTGGTAGGTGTACGGGATGAAGGCGCGGAAGCCGCCGGTGCGGTCCTGTACGTCGCGGATCATCCGCAGGTGCTCGATGCGTTCGGCGTTGGTCTCGCCGGTGCCCATCAGCATGGTGGAGGTGGACTCCACGCCCAGCCGGTGGGCGGTCTCCATGATCTCCAGCCAGCGCTCGCCGGACTCCTTCAGCGGCGCGATCGCCTTGCGCGGGCGCTCGGGGAGCAGCTCGGCGCCGGCTCCGGCGAAGGAGTCCAGGCCGGCGTCGTGGATGCGGCGGATCGCCTCCTCCACCGTCACGCCGGAGATCCGGGCCATGTGCTCGACCTCGGAGGCGCCCAGGGAGTGGATCACCAGCTCGGGGAAGCGCTCCTTGATCGCCGAGAAGTGCTCCTCGTAGTACTCCACGCCGAAGTCGGGGTGGTGCCCGCCCTGGAACATGATCTGGGTGCCGCCCAGCGCCACGGTCTCCTCGCAGCGGCGCAGGATGTCGTCCAGGTCCCGCGTCCAGCCCTTCTCCGTGTCCTTGGGGGCCGCGTAGAAGGCGCAGAACCGGCAGGCGGTCACACAGACGTTGGTGTAGTTGATGTTCCGCTCGATGATGTACGTGGCGATGTGCTCGGTGCCCGCGTACCGGCGGCGGCGTGCCGCGTCGGCGGCCTGGCCCAGCGCGTGCAGCGGGGCGTGCCGGTAGAGCTCCAACGCCTCCTCCGCGCTGATCCGCCCGCCCCCGGCGGCGCGGTCGAGTACGGACTGGAGGTCGGCGTTATCGGTCACCGGGCGGTCCTCTCGGGCTTGGCGGTCGGGTCGGTCGGGCTCGGCGGCCGGCCGGTCGGCGGCCACGGCGGCACGGCGTCCGATCCAGCGTACGCCAGCGTCCGGGCGGCCTTTCGGCAGGTCAGTCCGGCCCGCCCGGCCCGCCCGGCCACCGCTCCGGGCGGCCCCGGAGCGGTACGGCCTCAGCTCAGCAGGTCGACGCGCACATCGGCCGGGAATCCGGTGGTGGGACCGGTCCTGCGGGCGAACTCGGCGATGCCGCCCAGCTGTTCGGGCCCCAGCCGGAAGTCCAGGGTGGTGAAGTAGCGCTCCAGCAGTTCGGCGTCGAAGGCCTCCCAGCGGGCCGCCTGCTCCGCCACCTTGCCGACCTCCTCCAGGGACAGGTCGCGGGAGGCGAGGAAGGCCCGGTGGACCTCCCGCACGGTCTCCGGCTCGCGCTCCAGGTAGTCGCGGCGGGCGGCGAAGACGGCGAAGACGAACGGCAGGCCCGTCCACTCCTTCCACATCAGTCCCAGGTCGTGGACCCGGAGGCCGAGCCGGGGCGCGTCGTGCAGGGAGGCGCGCAGCGCGGCGTCGCCGATCAGCACCGCGGCCTGGGCCTCCTGCATCATCAGGCCGAGGTCGGGCGGGCAGGTGTAGTAGTCGGGGGCGAGGCCGTGGCGTTCGGCGAGCAGCAGCTGGGCCAGCCGCACCGAGGTGCGGGACGTGGAGCCGAGTGCGACGCGCTCGCCGTCGAGGGCGTCCAGCGGCACCTTGGAGACGATCACGCAGGACATCACCGGGCCGTCGCAGCCCACCGCGATATCCGGCAGCGCGACCAGCCGGTCGGCGTTGCGGAGGAATTCCACGAGGGTGATCGGGCCGATATCGAGATCCCCGTTCACCAGCTGTTCACTCAGCTTCTCGGGGGTGTCCTTGGTGAGCTCCAGGTCCAGCAGGGTGCCGGTGCGGGCCAGGCCCCAGTAGAGGGGCAGGCAGTTGAGGAACTGGATGTGCCCGACGCGGGGCCGCCTCCGCGGGGGCTCGGCGACGGGCCGGTCAGCGTCATTGGTGTCCACCTTGCGAGGCTATCCCCGCAGGTGCGGTCCACCCCCTCGGGGGTGCTCACCCGGACGGACGCGCCGGAACATGATCACCCTTCCCCTCCGGTGGGCACCGTGCTACGCTCACAGCAAGTTGCAGTTTGGTTTCCCTTGCAGTACAGAGCCTGCGGAGCATGTGACCGCGGGCTCTCGTCGTTTTCAGAGTTCTTAATCGGCTTCTGGAGCAGGGCAACCCTTATAGGCCCAAGGAGGGCTTATGGCTACCGGAACCGTCAAGTGGTTCAACGCCGAAAAGGGCTTTGGCTTCATCGCCCAGGACGGCGGCGGTCCCGATGTGTTCGTTCACTACTCCGCGATCAACGCCAACGGGTTCCGCTCCCTGGAGGAGAACCAGGCGGTCACCTTCGACGTGACGCAGGGTCCGAAGGGCCCGCAGGCGGAGAACGTCACCGCGGCCTGAGTTGCCCGGCTCGGCCAGACCTCCTGGCCGTGACGGCGTACGGCCGTCCGCGAGGGCGGTACGGCGTCGGCAGACGACCGGATAAGCAGTACCCAAGGAGCCCCCGCCACGGCGGGGGCTCCTGCCTTTCCCGGCCCCGGGCCGCGAGGAGCGCGGCACGGATCCGCGCCGGGACGGCCGCGGGCCCCTGCCGGCTCCCGGGTGCGGGAGCCGGCAGGGGCCCGCGGGCGTTGCGGGTGGCCGGTCAGGCGGTGGCGGGGGCCGGCTCGCCGCCCCGGCGGCCTCCCGCGCCTCCGGCGGAGGCGGCACCGGTGTCGGCATCGGCGTCGGCGATGTCGAAGCTCCGGGCACTGCGGAAGGCGTCCAGGTCGAGAATCCTCTCGCGGGCCGCGACCACGACCGGGACCGCCGCCTGGCCGGCGACGTTGGTGGCCGTCCGGATCATGTCCAGCACCGGGTCGATCGCCAGCAGCAGACCCACGCCCTCCAGCGGCAGACCGAGGGTGGAGAGGGTCAGCGTGGTCATCACGGTGGCGCCGGTGAGGCCGGCGGTGGCGGCCGAGCCGATGACCGAGACGAAGGCGATCAGCACGTAGTCGCCGATACCGAGGGAGACGCCGAAGATCTCCGCGACGAAGATCGCGGCGAGCGCCGGGTAGACCGCGGCGCAGCCGTCCATCTTGGTGGTGGCCCCGAACGGCGCGGCGAAGGACGCGTACTCCCTGGGCACCCCGAGCCGTTCGATGGCCTTCTGGGTCACCGGCATGGTGCCGACCGAGGAACGGGAGACGAAGCCGAGCTGGATGGCGGGCCAGGCGCCGCGGAAGAACTGCAGCGGGCTGACCCGGGCGGCCAGCGCCAGCAGCAGCGGGTAGACGCCGAACATCACCAGCAGGGAGCCGATGTAGACGTCGGCGGTGAAGGTGGCGTACTGGCCGATCAGGTCCCAGCCGTACTGGTCGATGGCGCGGCCGATCAGGCCGAGGGTGCCCAGCGGGGCCAGCCGGATCACCCACCACAGGGCCTTCTGCAGCAGGGAGAGGGCCGCCTCGGAGAAGGAGAGCAGCGGTGCGGCCCGCTCGCCGATCCGCAGGGCGGCTATGCCGGTGACGGCGGCCATGAAGACGATCTGCAGGACGTTCAGTTCGGTGAACGGCGTGATCACGTCGGTGGGGATGATCCCGGTGAGGAAGTCCAGCCAGGAGCCGGCCTGTTCGGGCCGGGCGCCGTCCTTGGGGGACAGGCCGGTGCCCGCGCCCGGGTTCGTGAGCAGACCGATGGTCAGGCCGATCCCGACGGCGATCAGCGAGGTGGCCATGAACCACAGCAGGGTGCGGCCGGCCAGCCGGGCGGCGCCCGAGACGTTCCGCAGGTTGGTGATCGAGACGGTGATGGCGAAGAAGACCAGCGGGCCGACGGCCAGCTTCAGCAACTGGACGAAGGTGCCGCCGATCCTGTCGAGGGCGGTGCTGAGCCAGGCGACGTCGCCGCTGCGGGCGACCCAGCCCAGCAGGGCTCCCAGGACCAGGCCGAGGAGTATCTGGGCCCAGAAGGGGACTCTGGAAAGGCCTGTGCGGCGCTTCGGTGCGGTGGACGCGGTGGACGCGGCGGTCTCGCCGGACTCGCCGGGCGCGCTGGACGGCGTGTTGGAGGACACGGACACACTCCGGTGGGACATGTGACGGGGACTGGGTTCTCTGGGTTCTGCGCGTTCTGTGCGTACGTCGGGACGACGGTGCCGGAGAACCCGGAAAGAGGGAAGAGCGCACCGGAGGTACCCGGCCGCCGTGGTCGCGCGGGACTCAGCCGATGCGACAGGCCGCGGACAGGCAGCGGCAGAGGTCGACGTGCAGCCGGGCCACGAGCATCGTGCTCCTGGCCTGGGAGGTGGTGCGGGCTGCGGTCGTCATGGTCCTCACGCTAACACCGGGCCCCGGGGCTTCCCGGGCGCCGCCTGGGCGGAACGGTTTCCGCCGACGCACAACGCCCCGCCGGGCAAAGGCATTCCCGGCGGGGCGTCGTGAGGGGGTGTGACGAGGGTTACGCGGCGCGAGGGGCCCGGAGCCGGGCCGGCGCCTTCCGGCCCGGCCGTAGCGGCCCGCCTCCGGCCCCGTCCCGCCGCCTAGTCCTCCTGGCTCTGGTTGGCGGCCAGCTTCCGCTTGGCCCGGTCCACGCGCTCGGCGATCTGCACGGACATCTCGTCGCGCTGCCTGCGCAGCAGCACCAGGCTGAGCGGCGCGGAGACGACCATGGCGAGCATCAGCAGCCACAGCGGGTTGGCCCTGCCGATGGCCTCGGGCAGTACGCCGGCGTAGGCGAGCACCGCGACGGCCACGAAGCAGGCGAGGAAGACGCCCAGCCGCATGGCCGTGTAGCGGAGCGTCGCGTGCGGCGTGCGGCCCGGCACTGCGCCGGACGCGGTCGCCGGCCCGGTGTCCGGCCCGGTGTTCGTGTTGCCGGTCTCCGAAGTGCTGGTCACGGTGGTGGATCCTTTCGGCGTGGCCGGGTCAGCTGAGCCGGAGCCACATGGTGATGTCGTCCCGGAGGTCGTCGTCCGCGACGCGGATGGCGTCGGGTACGCGTCCGACCTCCTTGTAGCCGCACGAACCGTAGAAGTGCTCCAGCCCGAGCCCGCCGCGGCAGGTGAGCCGGATGCCCCGGACGCCGTCCATGCCCCGGGCGGCCTCCTCCACGGCGGCCATCAGGGCCCGGCCCTCGCCCCGGCCCTGGCGGTCGGGGCGCAGCATCACGGTGTACAGCCACACCCAGTGTCGCATCAGCCGGTGTGTGTTCGGCATGAGGAAGGCGGTGCCCGCGACCCGCTCCTCCTCGTCGTACGCCGCCAGCAGCCGCGCCCGCCCCTCGGCCATCGCGGTCAGGTGCCGGATCAGCTCGGGCCGTACGTCCGCGTCGGTCACCGGTGGCACGAAGCCGACGGCTCCGCCCGCGTTGGTCACCTGCGCCCACAGGGCGCAGATCCCGTCGGCCAGCCGCCGGTCGACGGGAGGGTCGAGTACGTACCGCAGCGTCATCGAGCCGTCCTCAACGGTGTGTTCCGCGTCACGTCCGCCGCCGGATCACAGCCGCATCGGCTGCGGCGACTCGCGCCGCGCCGGGTCCGGGCCGTCGTACTCGCGGACGATCTCGTAGCGGGTGTTGCGCTCGATGGGGCGGAAGCCGGCGTCGCGGATCAGTTCCAGCAGGTCCTCGCGGGTGAGCTTGTCGGGGGTGCCGTAGTTGTCCGCGTCATGGGTGATCTTGTACTCGACCACCGATCCGTCCATGTCGTCCGCGCCGTGCTGGAGGGCGAGCTGGGCGGTCTGCACGCCGTGCATCACCCAGAACACCTTCACGTGCGGCACGTTGTCGAACAGCAGCCGCGAGACCGCGAACGTCTTGAGCGCCTCCGCACCGGTGGCCATGGTGGTGCGGGACTGGATCCGGTTGCGGACCTTGCCGTCCTTCATGTCCACGAAGTCGTGCTGGTAGCGCAGCGGGATGAAGACCTGGAAGCCGCCGGTCTCGTCCTGCAACTCGCGCAGCCGCAGCACGTGGTCGACGCGGTGGCGGGGCTCCTCGATGTGCCCGTACAGCATGGTGCAGGGCGTCTTGAGGCCCTTGGAGTGGGCGAGGCGGTGGATGCGCGACCAGTCCTCCCAGTGGGTGCGGTGGTCGACGATGTGCTGCCGCACCTCCCAGTCGAAGATCTCCGCGCCGCCGCCGGTGAGCGACTCCAGACCGGCGTCGATCAGCTCGTCGAGGATCTCGGACGCCGGCAGGCCGGAGATCGTCTCGAAGTGGTGGATCTCGGTGGCGGTGAACGCCTTCAGGGAGACGTCCGGCAGCGCCTTCTTCAGCTCCCGCAGCGAGCGCGGGTAGTAGCGCCAGGGCAGGGTGGGGTGGAGGCCGTTGACGATGTGCAGCTCGGTGAGGTTGTCGTCCTCCATCGCCTTGGCCAGCCGCACGGCCTCCTCGATGCGCATGGTGTACGCGTCCTTCTCCCCCGGCTTGCGCTGGAAGGAGCAGTAGGCGCACGAGGCCGTGCACACGTTGGTCATGTTCAGGTGGCGGTTGACGTTGAAGTAGACGGCGTCGCCGTTGAGCCTCGTGCGCACCTCGTGGGCTAGGCCGCCCAGCCAGGCCAGGTCGTCGGACTCGTACAGGGCGATGCCGTCCTCACGGCTGAGCCGCTCGCCGGCGCGGACCTTCTCCTCCAGCTCGCGCTTGAGCCCAGCGTCCATGCGTCGCCGCCTCCTTGTTCCTGTGTGGGGTCGCGGGTCGTGCGGGCCGTCCCTTTGCGGGCGACCCGTCGAGCCTACGCCTGCTCCGCCGCGCGCCCGGGCGGTACCCCGGGGCGCGCGGCGGGGGCGCTCACTCCTCCTCGGCGGGCAGTACGCCGACCCGGTTCTCCCACTTGGTGGAGAGCACGATGGTGGTGCGGGTCCGCGAGACGCCCTTGGTGCCCGAGAGCCTGCGGATCGTCCGCTCCAGGCCGTCCACGTCGGTGGCGCGGACCTTGAGCATGAAGGAGTCGTCCCCGGCGATGAACCAGCAGTCCTCGATCTCCGCCAGCTCCCTCAGCCGCTCCACCACGTCCTCGTGGTCGACGGAGTCCGAGAGCTGGATGCCGATCAGGGCGGTGACGCCCAGGCCCAGGGAGGGTGCGTCCACGGTCGCGCGGTAGCCGGTGATGACGCCGGCCGCCTCCAGCCGGTTGATGCGGTCGGTCACGCTGGGGCCGGAGAGGCCGACGAGCCGGCCCAGCTCCGCGTACGAGGCCCTGCCGTTCTCGCGCAGCGCCTGGATGAGCTGTCTGTCCACCGCGTCCATGCGTCCTGGTGCCTTCCGTCGTTCGGGCTGTCGTCCGGGCTGTCCGGCTGTCGGATACCGCAAGAGCTTTCCGTAATCGAATCTAAGGCATCCGGACTCGCCGCCCTACGACTGCCTCTGTGCGCCCCCCAGCTCGCCTTCCCATCGGCGGTAGAGATCGTGCGGAACGCCCAGTGCGTCCAGCGCGCGGCCGGCGACGAAGTCGACCAGCTCCTGGATGTGGGCCGCCCCCGCGTAGAACGCGGGCGAGGCCGGCAGCACCACGGCCCCGGCCTCGTCCAGGGTGACCAGATGCCTGAGCGTCTGGCCGTTCAGCGGTGTCTCGCGCACGGCGACGACCAGCGGGCGGCGCTCCTTGAGCGTGACGCTCGCCGTGCGCTGGAGCAGGTCCTTGGACAGTCCCAGGGCGATGCCCGCCACGGACGCGGTGGAGGCCGGTACGACGATCATGCCCCTGGCCGGGTACGAGCCGGACGACGGCCCGGCGGCCAGGTCGCCGGCGGGCCAGTACCGTACGGTCCCGCCGCCCGTGCCCGTCTCCGTGCCCGTCCCCCCGCCCGTTCCCGGACCGGGCTCGGGGATCGCCACGTCGTACGCGTCCGGGGTGCCGTCCGCCCCCCGGGCCAGCCAGCGCCGCAGGTCCTCGCGCCAGTGGGCGTCGCGGAAGGGGTGGCCGGTCTCGTCCAGCAGGGTCAGCCGGGAGGCCCGGCTGACCACCAGGTCCACGTCCTCGCCCGCCGCGAGCAGCGCGCGGATCACCGACGCGGCGTACGGCGTTCCGGACGCCCCGGACACACCGACGATCCACGGCCGTCGCACACTGTCACTCACGGCACCGAGCCTAACGGCCGCCGCACCGACCTCCCGCGCCGGCCGGGGCACCCTGGACCCTGGCCGTCTCCGCCCCCGAAGTAGTTGGATCGCCGCATGTCCCGTATGCCCCGCACGCCCACCGCGCACGTCGAGCACATCGAGCAGGCCGAGCACGTCGAGCACTCCAGCCACGTCCCGGACACCGGCAGCGCCTCGCGCTCCCGGCGCGCCCGGCGCACGGGACGCACCGGGCGCGCGGGCATGGCGGCGGCCGGCTGCGCCCTTCTGATCGCCGTCTCCACCGCCTGCGAGGCCCCTGGGAGGGCCGACGCCGAGACCAGGGTCCGCCAGTCCGCCGAGAGGCTCGGCGAGTGGGAGACGGTGTCGGTCACCGTGCGCGTCGAGGCCCCGGCCGAGGAGATACACGCATTCCTGCGGCGCAACCACGAGCGGGGCATAGGCCCGGCGGTCTCCCGGACCGACGCGCTGCTGCTGTCCCGGATGGAGACGGCGTTCGTGTTCGGCGCGGACAGACCGCTGAAGGACCTCGGCGAGAAGGACCGGCTCGACACGGCCGCGGCCGTGAACTTCGGCAACCGGGACGTGGCCGCCTACAAGTCGGTGGGGGCAGACTTCTACGTGCGCGCCGACTGGACGCGGCTGGCGCACGAGACGAACCGGAACCGCGAGACGGTGGTGCAGGCGGCCGAGCTGGCCCGCTCGGCGGGCGAGCTGCCGCCCTCCCTCGCCGCGGCCCGGGACATGTTCGAGGGCCGGTGGGTGCAGATCGACCCCGAGGAGTTCGACCACTTCGCGCGGGCGGTGGGCGGCAAGTACGGCGAGCGCGCCCAGCGGCTGGCCAACAGCGTGGACATCCTGCAGAGCGCGCGGGCCCAGCACCATGTGGTCGGCGCGGTGCGCCGGGCCCTGGACGACCACGCCGTCCTGCGGGACGCCGGGCGGGCGGACGGCACCGAGCGCGTCAGGGTGACCCTCCCGGCCCGGGAGGCCGCCGACGGCCTCGCACGGGCGCTGGCCCCGCTGGAGGACCGCTTCGACGGGATCGGGTTCTCCTGGCTGGAGCGGGCGCCGGACCGGCGGGTCACGGCGGAGCTGGCGCTGCGCGACGGCGTCCTGTCGGGAATGACGGTGGACCTGGCGCAGTTCACCGGGGAGACGGGTGCCGGGGAACCGGTGGAGATACCCCTCGCCATGTCCTTCGCGCCCGGTTCGGCGGTTCCGGTGAAGGCGCCGGAGGGCGCCAGGTGGCTGAACCCCCAGGACGTGATGGCCGCGGTGCTCTACGAGGAACTGGGATCGCCCCGGCCGTGAGGCGCCCCCGCCCCGGGAAGTCCCCGCCCCGGGACGCCCCGGCCGGAACTCCCGACACGTTCCGTGACGTTCTCCGGACGTACGCGGCGGTGGAACGGGCAGACCGAAGACGGCGCCGTCCGCGGTCGCGGCGACGGCGGCGACCGCGGTATCGAACGGAAGGGACCGGATGGTGTACGGATCTGCGGCCGGAGCAGCCCGCTCCTCACGCGCCTCCAGGGCCGTGTCGGCGGGTGTGCTGATGGCGTCCTGGGTGGCCCTGCTGTGGGTGCTGGAGGCCGTCGACGTGGCCACCGGCAACTCCCTCGACCCCTACGGCATCTCGCCGCGCGAGACGGAGGAGCTGGCCGACGTGGTGCCGGCGGCGTTCCTGCACTTCGGCTGGGACCACGTGGCGGCCAACAGCCTGCCGCTGCTGGTGCTGGGCTTCCTGGCGGCCGTCCGCGGGATAGGCCGCTTCCTGGCCGTCTGCCTGACGATCATCGTCGTCAGCGGCCTCGGCGTCTGGCTCACCGCGCCGGAGAACTCCCTGACGGCGGGCGCCTCGGGCGTGGTCTTCGGCCTCTTCGGCTATCTGCTGGTGCGCGGCTTCGTCGACCGGGACGCACTCGACATCACCGTGGGCATCACGGTCGTCCTGCTCTACGGCTCGATCCTGTGGGGCGTACTGCCCACCGCCCAGGGCGTCTCCTGGCAGGGCCATCTGTTCGGGCTGATCGGCGGGGTGCTGGCGGCGTTCTGGTTCCGCCGCTCGGCGCCGGCCGCGCGGGTGAGGCGGCAGATACCCTGACCCGCCCGGACGGGCGGGCAGGCGGGCCGCCTGACCTGCCACCGCCGCCGCGACCGCCGCCGGGCCACCGCCGCCGCGCCTCACACCGTCAGGCCGCGCAGCGCCAGGTCGAGCAGGACGCAGCCGAACAGCGCCATCCCGATGAAGCCGTTGACGGTGAAGAACGCCCGGTTCAGCCGGGACAGGTCGCCGGGCCGCACGATGGAGTGCTCGTAGACGAACGCCGCCACCACGACCGCCAGCCCGGCCCAGTACGGCGCGCCGGCCCCGGTCAGCACCCCGTACCAGGCCAGCAGCGCCACGGTGACGGCGTGGGAGCCGCGGGCCCCGTACAGCGCGGCGGCTATGCCGAAGCGGGCGGGGACGGAGCGCACCCCGTGGGCCCGGTCGGCGGCCACGTCCTGGCAGCCGAAGATCAGGTCGAAGCCGCCGATCCACACGCCCACCGCCAGACCCAGGACCACCGCCTCCCACGACCAGGCGCCGGTGACCGCGATCCAGGCGCCCACGGGCCCCATGGCCTGCGCGAGCCCGAGTATGGCGTGCGGGAAGTCGGTGAACCGCTTCCCGTACGGGTAGACCACCATCGGCACCACGGCGACGGGCGCGAGCGCCAGGCACAGCGGGTTCAGCAGGGCGGCGGCCCCCAGGAAGACGGCGAGCGCGGCCAGCGCCCCGGCCCAGGCGCTGCGCACCGACAGCGCACCGGTGACCAGCTCGCGCCCCGCGGTGCGCGGGTTGCGGGCGTCGATCTCCCGGTCGATGATCCGGTTGGCGGCCATCGCGAAGGTCCGCAGCCCCACCATCGCGACGGTGACGAGGAGCAGCTCCCACCAGTGGACGGTGCCGTCGTCCAGGAACATCGCGGTGAGCGCGGCGATGTAGGCGAAGGGCAGCGCGAAGACCGAGTGCTCGATCATCACCAGCCGCAGGAACGCCCTGACCCTGCCGGCGGGCCGGGCGGGCTGGGGACCTGCGACGCCCTGGGTGAGGGAGCTCACAGCCCGTACTCCCGCCAGCGGCGGCTGACCTTCTCGGCCGTGCCCGGGTCGGACAGGACCATGTCCGGCCAGCCCCCGTCGCGCGTGTAGCCCTCCTCGGGCCACTTGGCGGTGGCGTCGATGCCCGCCTTGCCGCCCCAGAACTGCTGGTAGGAGGCGTGGTCGAGGTGGTCCACCGGCCCCTCGGTGAGGAGGAGGTCGCGGGCGTAGTCGGTGTTGCCCAGGGCGCGCCAGGCGACCTCGTGCAGATCGTGGACGTCGCAGTCGGAGTCCACCACGACGATCAGCTTGGTCAGCGACATCATGTGCGCGCCCCAGATGGCGGACATCACCTTCTGCGCGTGCTTGGGGTACTTCTTGTCGATCGAGATGATCGCGCAGTTGTGGAAGCCGCCCGCCTCGGGCAGGTGGTAGTCCACGATGTCCGGGACGATGATCTTCAGCAGCGGCAGGAAGAAGCGTTCCGTCGCCCGGCCCAGCGGCCCGTCCTCCGTCGGCGGGCGGCCCACGACGATGGACTGGAAGACCGGGCGTCTGCGCATCGTCACGCAGTCGATGGTCAGGGCCGGGAAGTCCTCCTGCGGCGTGTAGAAACCGGTGTGGTCGCCGAAGGGCCCCTCCGGAAGCATCCTGCCCGGCTCCAGCCAGCCCTCCAGCACCACCTCGGCGCGGGCGGGGACCTGGAGCGGCACGGTCTTGCAGTCCACCATCTCCACCCGCCTGCCCTGGAGGAAGCCGGCGAACAGGTACTCGTCGATGTCGCCCGGCAGCGGCGCGGTGGAGGCGTAGGTGACGGCGGGCGGGCAGCCGAAGGCGATGGCGACCGGCAGCCGCTCGCCGCGCCGTGCGGCCGTCTGGTAGTGGTTGCGGCTGTCCTTGTGGATCTGCCAGTGCATCCCGATGGTGCGGCGGTCGTGCCGCTGGAGGCGGTACAGGCCCAGGTTGCGGATGCCGGTCTCGGGGTCCCTGGTGTGGGTCAGGCCCAGGTTGAAGAAGGAGCCGCCGTCCTTCGGCCAGGTGAACAGCGCGGGCAGTCTCTCCAGGTCCACGTCGTCGCCGGTGAGGACCACCTCCTGGACCGGCGCGTCCTTGACCTTCCTCGGCGGTACGTGCGCCATCGCGCCCAGCTTGCCGAACGCCTCGCGCACCCCGACGAAGCCGTGCGGCAGCTCGGGCCGCAGCAGTCCGCCGATCTTCTCGCTGATGTCGTCGTAGGACGACAGGCCCAGCGACTTGAGCATGCGGCGGTCGGTGCCGAAGACGTTCATCGCCAGCGGCATGCCGGAGCCCTTGACGTTCTCGAACAGGAGCGCCGGGCCGCCGGACTTCTGGACCCGGTCGACGATCTCCCCGACCTCCAGATGGGGATCGACCTCGGCCTTGATCCGTACGAGGTCGCCGTCGCGCTCCAGGGCCCGCAGCAGCGAGCGGAGATCGTCGTATGCCATACGGGCCAGTATCCGACACCGATTACCCTGGGCGTGTCACGGGGCCTCCTCCGGCTCCGGCCCGGCACCCCGGACCACGGGCCCGCGCAGGGCCCGGCACCTGCCGCACTACACGCTTCCAGGGGGCGTTGCCCAATGCTCAGGCTTCTTCCGACCGTTCTGATCCTGGCGGTGTGGATCTACGCCTTCATCGACTGCCTGAACACCCCCGAGAACGAGACCCGCAAACTGCCGAAACTGGCCTGGGTCTTCATCATCCTGTTCTTCGGTTCGGTGCTGATCGGGCCCGTCGCCTGGTTCCTGGTCGGGCGGCCGCGCAGGAACGCGCCCTACGGCGCCACCCGTCCGGACGAGCGCCGCTGGGTCGCGCCGGACGACAACCCCGACTTCCTGAAGTCGATCAACGAGCGCGGGCGGCAGCGGCCCGAGGCGCCGGAGCCGGAGCGGGAGCCGGAGGAGCCGAGGCGGGAGCCCGGTGGGGAGCACGGCCGGAAGGACGGCCGGAAGGACGGACGGAAGGACGGACGGAAGAACGCCGGGGAGGCCGACAAGGAGAACGGCGGGCCGGAGGACACCACCCCGCCCGCCGCCTCCTGAGAGGGCCGCTCCCGCGTCGCGTCAACGGCGTCCCGCCGCGGTGCGGCGCCGCGGCGGGACGGTCACACCCCGCCGTAGGAGTGCAGGCCGTCGAAGAAGATGTTGACGCCGTAGTAGTTGAACAGGAAGCACAGGAAGGCGATCAGCGCCAGGTACGCCGCCCTGCGCCCCTTCCAGCCCGCCGTGGCACGGGCGTGCAGGTACGCCGCGTAGCCGACCCAGGTGATGAACGACCAGGTCTCCTTGGGGTCCCAGCCCCAGTAGCGGCCCCAGGCGTTCTCGGCCCAGATGGCGCCCGCGATGATGGTGAAGGTCCAGAACGGGAAGACGGCGGCGTTGATGCGGTAGGCGAAGCCGTCCAGCGACGCGGAGCTGGGCAGCCGCTCCAGCACGGAGGTGGCGATGGCGCCCGGCCTGCCGCCGGCCTCCAGCTTGGCCTCGTAGCGGTCCCGGAACAGGTACAGCAGCGTGGAGACCGCGCCGAGGTAGAACAGCGCGCCGCACACGATGGCCAGCGAGACGTGGATCCACATCCAGTACGAGTCGAGCGCCGGGACGAGCTGGTCGCTCTCGGTGTAGAAGACCACGATGGCCAGGCCCAGGTCGAGCAGCACGGTGGTGACCAGCGGCAGCCCGATCCAGCGGATGTCCTTCTTCGCCACCAGGAAGGCCAGGTAGGCGCCGACGGCGACCATCGAGAAGGCCGTCGAGAACTCGTACATGTTGCCCCAGGGGGCGCGCTGCACCGACAGGGCGCGGGTGAGCACCGCGCCGAAGTGCAGCAGGAAGGCCAGCACGGTGAGCGAGACGGCGATCCGGCCGTACAGGTCGCCCTGCTCGTCGCCGCCGGCCGCGCCCGGACCGTCGGGCACGCCGGTCCGGCGGCCCGGGGCGGAGCGGGTGACGACCTCGGGGCGCTCCAGCACCTCCGTGCCACCGGAGGTGCGCACGGTGACGGAGACCTTGCCGGCCTTGCCGGCCCCCTTCTCCCCGGCGCTCCCGGCGCCCCGGGCGGTCAGCGCGGCGGCCGTACGGGCCACCTTGCTGCGGCTGCCGAACACCCACTCCACGATGTGCGCGACGAAGGCCAGGGCGTACACGGCCATCGCCGACTTGATCAGCAGGTTGCTGAACTCGGCGAGGCTCTCGTTCGCTGCGACGGCGATGTCCACTGGGTTCACTGGTTCTCTCCTCGTGACGAGGGGCCGGCGTCCTCGGTGGCAGCCGGTACGTCTTCTGCGGTCCCCCCTGTGCTCCCCCCGGCGTCCTCTCCGGGAGCCGGGTCCTGCCCGTCCGGGGCCGCCTCACCCGGATCCGCCGCGGGCGGCGCGTCGTCCTGGAGGGCGAAGGCCAGGTCGCCCAGCTCCTCGGGGAGGCGTGCGGACTCGCTGCGGCCCAGCCCGGCCATCTCCACCACGGTGACACCGTCCGCGCCGCGCCGGGCGCGGACCCACACCCTGCGGCGCCGCACGAACAGCGAGCCGGCCAGGCCGAGCACGGCCGCGGTGGCCCCGGCCAGCGCCCAGCCCTCCCCGGGCTCCTGGGAGACCTGGAAGCTGGCCCACTGCTCGACGCGGTCGAACGTCAGCGTGCCCGCGCCGTCCGGCAGCTCCACCGACTCCCCGGGGCGCAGGTCGGCCCGGAACAGGTCGCCGTCCTCGGACTTGAACTGCTCCATCTTGTCGGTGTCGAGCTGGTAGACGTTCTGCGGGAGCCCGGCGTTGACGCCCAGGTCGCCGTGGAAGGCGTTGAGGGAGAGCACCGGGTAGTCCAGCTCGGGGAAGGTCGAGTGAGGGCCGCGTTCGGCGTCGATCCCGTAGGTGGGCGTGAAGATGCCCTGGAAGCCGAGCTGCTCCTTCTCGCCGTCCTTGTTCCGGTAGTCCTTGACCTTGATGACGCCCGTGGAGGTCAGGCCCAGGCTCTCCTGCGGCAGGAACGGCACCGGGCCCCGGTACGCCATCTTCCCCTGCCCGTCGGTGACCGTGACGACCGGCGCGTAGCCGTGGCCGACCAGGAAGACCTTGGATTCGCCGACCTTCAGCGGGTGGTTGACCTCGATGGAGGTCTTCTTCTCCGGCCCGTCGGCGCCCTCCCAGTACGAGACGTCGGCGCGGAAGGTGCGCGCGGTGCCGCGCTGCGGTCCGGTGCGCTCGAAGGAGGCGTGGAACTCCTCCAGGGTGAAGCCGAAGACGTCCAGGTCGTCGGTGTCGTACAGCGAGCCGGAGGTGAAGTCGTCGTAGTGGACGAGGGTGTTGGAGAACCCGTCGCCCTCCACGACGAGCTTGCCGCCCTCGGAGTTCCACAGCTGCCCCGCCGCGAAGGCGAGCAGCATCACGATCAGCGAGACGTGGAAGACGAGGTTCCCCGCCTCGCGCAGATAGCCCTTCTCGGCGGCGACCGATCCACCCGGACCGGAACCGTCCGGCCCGCCGGGCTCCTCGGTCAGGGACGTGCGGAAGCGGCGCCCGCGCAGCAGCGTCCGCGCCGCCCCGAGCACCCGCTCCGGCTCGGCGTCGGTGCGCCAGGTGGTGTGGGCGGGCATCCTGGTCAGCCGGCGCGGCGCGCGCGGCGGACGGGAGCGGAGCTGGCCGACGAACTGCCAGCTGCGCGGGACGATGCAGCCGATGAGCGAGACGAACAGCAGGATGTAGATCGCGGAGAACCACACCGAGCTGTAGACGTCGAAGAGCTGGAGCTTGTCGTAGACCTCCGCCAGCGTCCCGTTGCGCTCCTTGAAGTCCCTTACGGCGAAGGCGTCCGCGCCGTTCTGCGGGACCAGCGAGCCGGGCACGGCGGCGAGCGAGAGCAGGAAGAGCAGGATCAGCGCGACCCGCATCGAGGTGAGCTGCCGCCAGAACCAGCGGGCCCAGCCCACCGGCCCCAGGGCGGGGACGTCGGCCGCGGAGTCCTCGCGGGGGGCGGTGGAGATCCGGCCGCCCGCCTCCTGCTCCTCGGTGTCGGCCCGGGTGTTCTCGGGAGCGTTCCCGACATCGGCTGTGGGCATCTCAGATCCCTACGGTGAAGCTGTCGGTCCAGGTGCGCATCTCGGTCAGCAGCAGGTCCCACACCCCGGTGAGCATCAGGACCCCCAGCGCGATCAGCATCCCCCCGCCGATCCGCATGACCCACGCGTAGTGCCGCTTGACCGCGGCGAAGGCGCCGATCGCCCGCCGGAAGGCCACCGCCGCCAGTATCAGCGGCAGGCCCAGGCCCAGGCAGTAGGCGACCGTCAGCAGTGCTCCCCGCCCCGCGCTCGCCTCGTTGAGCGCCAGCGCGTTGACGGCGGTCAGCGTGGGCCCCAGGCACGGGGTCCAGCCGACGCCGAAGAGCACGCCGAGCACGGGGGCGCCCGTCAGGCCCACGGCCGGTCTGCGGTGGAAGCGGAACTCGCGCTGCCCGACCCCCTTCAGCAGGCCCGCGAAGAGCAGGCCCATCGCGATCAGGACCACGCCCAGGACGCGGCTGATCGTCTCCTGGTGCTCCAGGAGCGTCTGGCCGAAGTATCCGAAGAGGGCTCCGCCCGAGACGAAGACCGCCGTGAAGCCCGCGACGAACAGGGAGGCGCCGAGCGCCATCCGCCCCCGGCGCGCCTCGGCCAGGTCCGCGCCGCCGATCCCCGTCACGTAGGAGAGGTAGCCGGGGACGAGCGGCAGGACGCACGGGGAGAAGAACGACACCAGCCCGCCCAGCAGCGCGATGGGGATCGCCAGCAGCAGACCGCCCGACAGGACGGTCTCGTTGATCCCCGTGGCGGAGGCGAGGTGGAGCATCCGCCTCACTTCTCCTCGGCCAGGGGGTCGATGATGGAGCGGAGCTCCTCCTCACCGAGCGGCTTCAGGGCCCGGGCCGCGATCCTCCCCTCCCGGTCGAGGACGAGGGTGGAGGGAATGGCCTGCGGGTTGAGGCTGCCCTTGGGGAAGCGCAGCAGGAGCTTGCCCGAGGGGTCGTAGAGGCTGGGGTAGGGGACCTCGTACTCGTCCTCGAAGCGCTGGGCCGGCACCCGGTCGAGGTCCCGGGTGTTGATCCCGACGAACCGCACCCCCTGGTCCTCGGTCTCCTCGGCCACCTTCACCAGGTGCGGCATCTCGGCGCGGCAGGGCGGGCACCACGATCCCCAGACGTTGAGGACCACGACCTCGCCCCGGTAGTCGGCGACGTCCAGCCGCTTCCCGTCGACCGTCTCGCCGGAGAGTTCGGGGGCGGGCTCGCGGTCGGCGGGTTTCACCCTGGTGACCGCACCCGTCCCCTCCACGTAGTTCTTGCCGGAACCGCTGCTCTGCTGCTGACCGCCGTCCCCGCCGCAGCCCGACAGGAGCAGTGCGCAGGCCACCGCGGCGGTGGCGGCCGCCGACAGCCGGGAGCGGCCTGGGAAGCCGATGGCGCGAAGAAACATGTGAAAAGTTTCCCATGCGCCCCGCGCAGGCGTTCCCCCACCCCCGTCAAAAGGCCCCACCGGGCGATAACCCGACAACTCTCCCCGCACGGATGTGACTTGACTCACACGGAACGGGCGGCGGCGGCGACGGCCGCGGCCGTCGCCGCCGTGCGGCCTCCCGCCCCGCGGCGGCGCGAACCGCTCAGGCCCCGAACCCCGGGCCGCCGCCCCCCGCCCGCCCCCTGGCCGGCTTCGCCCCGGCCCTCAGGTGCGGCGGCACCAGATCGCGGGCGGGCTCGCTGTAGCCGACCGAGACGATCCGGTCCCCGACGAAGGTGAAGGTGGTCAGCGACGCCAGGGTGCACTGCCGCCTGCGCGGGTCGTGCCACAGCCGGCGGCGTTCGACGAAGCTGCGCACCGTCCAGATCGGCAGCTGGTGGCTGACGCACAGCGCCTCGTGGCCGCGGGCGGCGTCCCGGGCGGCCTCCAGCGCCGCCATCATCCGCACCACCTGGTCGATGTACGGCTCGCCCCACGACGGGCGGAAGGGGTTGCGCAGGTGCGGCCAGTTCGCGACCCGGCGCAGGGCTCCGTCCCCGACGCCGAAGGTCTTGCCCTGGAAGATGTTCTCCGCCTCGATCAGCCGCTCGTCACTGGCCACGTCCAGGCCGTGGGCCTTGGCGATCGGGGAGGCGGTCTCCTGGGCGCGCTCCAGCGGGGAGGCGACGACATGGGCGATGTCGCGCCCGGCCAGGTGCTCGGCGACCCGCTCCGCCATGCGGCGGCCCAGGTCGGAGAGGTGGTAGCCGGGCAGGCGCCCGTAGAGGATCCCCTGGGGGTTCTCCACCTCGCCGTGCCGCATCAGGTGGACGACGGTGCGCTTCCCGCCGCCGTGCTGCTCGCGCTCCCCCGCCGTCTCGCCGGTGACCGCCACGTCCGCCGGGTCCGTCATCCCCGCGGGGTCCGCGGACTCCGCGGGGTTCGGGGCGCCCGCCCTCGGCTCGTCCGTCATGCCCCCTCCTCCCCGGCGGTGGCCCGCGCGGCGGCGCGTGCGGCCGCCGGCAGGGCGGCGGCGATCCGCTCGACGGCCCGGTCGTCGTGGGCGGTGGAGACGAACCAGGACTCGAAGGCCGAGGGCGGCAGGTAGACGCCCCGGGCCAGCATCTCGTGGAAGAAGGCGGTGAAGCGGAACGACTCCTGGCGCCTGGCCGCGTCGTAGTCCGCCACGTCCTCGTCGGTGAAGAAGACCGAGAACATGTTGCCCGCGCTCTGCAGCCGGTGCGCCACGCCCTCCTTGGCCAGCGCCTCGGTGACCAGCGCGCGGATCTCGGCGGAGACGGCGTCCAGCCGCTCGTACGCCGCGTCGTCCAGCAGGCGGAGCTGGGCGAGGCCGGCGGCGGTGGCGACCGGGTTCCCGGAGAGGGTGCCGGCCTGGTAGACGGGACCGGCGGGGGCGAGGTGCGCCATCACGTCGGCCCGGCCGCCGAAGGCCGCGGCCGGGAAGCCGCCGCCCATCACCTTGCCGAAGGTCATCAGGTCCGGCACGACGCCGTCCAGGCCGTACCAGCCGGCCCTGGAGACGCGGAAGCCCGTCATCACCTCGTCCGAGACGTACAGCGCCCCGTTCTCCTCGCACAGGCGCTTGAGCCCGGCGTTGAAGCCGTCGCGCGGCGGCACGACGCCCATGTTGCCCGGCGACGCCTCGGTGATCACGCACGCGATCTCGCCGGGGTGCGCGGCGAAGGCGGCGGCGACCGAGTCCAGATCGTTGTACGGCAGCACCAGCGTGTCCCCGGCCTGCGCGCCCGTCACACCGGGGGTGTCGGGCAGGGCGAAGGTGGCCACGCCCGAGCCGGCGGCGGCCAGCAGGGCGTCGACGTGCCCGTGGTAGCAGCCGGCGAACTTGACCACCTTGGCCCGCCCGGTGAAGCCGCGCGCCAGGCGGATCGCGGACATCGTGGCCTCGGTGCCGGAGGAGACCAGCCGTACCTGGTCGACGGGGGCGACGCGGGCGACGATCTCCTCGGCCAGTTCGACCTCGCCCTCGCCCGGCGTGCCGAAGGACGTGCCGCGCGCGACCGCCGCGCGCACCGCCTCCACCACGGCGGGGTGGGCGTGCCCGAGGACCATCGGGCCCCAGGAGCACACGAGGTCCACGTACTCACGGCCGTCGGCGTCGGTGAGGTACGGACCGGTACCGGACACCATGAAGCGGGGCGTACCGCCCACGGCGCGGAAGGCGCGCACCGGAGAATTCACGCCTCCGGGCGTCACGACGGCGGCACGGTCGTACAGCGACTGCGATACTGGGGCATCGTACGGATAGCTCACGCAAGCCATGGTCTCAGAGCCTCGCGCACATGTGCGGCCGGGCGTTTCGCAGCCCGCCAGAGGGGGAGGTCTCTGGAAGTCTCTGAGACGATGATCTGGTTGCGCGGCGGGGGCCGCAAGTGGTCGGGTGGTGACATGCAGCGCGGTGGCGGACTGGGCGAGGGCACGGGGGACCTGGGCCGGGGGCCCAGGCGGGCGCGGGGCCGCCACCGGCGGGACCGCGACGCGAGGGCGGTCAGCGAGACCGCCGAGGCCGGGACCGCCGGGGCCGCCGGGGCCGAGAGCACGGAGACGAGGAGCAGCAAGGGTGGCCGGGTGGGGGTGACCTACAAGTACTTCGGCGCGCCGGACGGCGCCACAGCCGCCCGGGTGCCCATCACGATGCGCCCGGACGAGCTCGGCGGGGACGAACTGGGTCACGGGATGTTCACCAGCATCAAGCCGGAGACGATGGCCGCCATGGTCCTCACCGGCATCGAGGGCGTCCCCCTGCACAAGGTGCCGCCGCTGGAACTGGTCGTGCTCCACTCCGACTACGCGGTGGTCAGGCTCCCCATGACGGTCGTCGACCCGCTGCGCGGCATCGGTGAGGAGTCGGTGGGCGCCGCCGCCTTCATCTGGTCCACCGTCCCCGACCGGGGCGGCCCGCGCGACGCCTTCGACGTCTACCGGCTGCTGCACGAGTGGCAGGACTTCTCCCACCGGCTCCACGAGGCCGGCCACCAGCCGTACTGCCTGGTCTGGCCCTGACGGGCCGGTACCGGTACCGGCCCCCGCGCAGCCCGTGTCCGTCGCACGCTCCGTCCTGCTGTTCGCCCTCGCCGCCCTTCTGGAGATCGGCGGCGCCTGGCTGGTGTGGCAGGGGGTGCGCGAGCACCGCGGCTGGGCCTGGATCGGCGCCGGTGTGGTCGCGCTGGGCGCCTACGGCTTCGTCGCCGCCTTCCAGCCGGACGCGAACTTCGGCCGTGTGCTGGCGGCGTACGGCGGGGTCTTCGTCGCGGGCTCCCTGACCTGGGGCATGGTCGTGGACGGTTTCCGGCCGGACCGCTGGGACGTCGCGGGGGCGCTGGTCTGCCTGGCCGGGGTCGCGCTGATCATGTACGCGCCGCGGGGTGGTTGAACCGGCCGGGGTCCGGGGGAAGCCCCCGGGACGGCACAGCATGTACGCGCCGCGGGGTGGTTGAACCGGCCGCCCGTCCTGCGGGGCGACCCGGGCGGAAGCGCCCGCCGCGGCACCCGCCACCATGTTCGTCTGCGTTCGTCTGCATTCGTCTGCATTCGTCCGCACCTGACACCACCATGTCCGCCCAGCACCGTGTCCACCACCCTGCGAGGAGCCCTTCATGACCCTGCCCGCCGAGCAGCAGCCCACCGCCGTCGTCACCGGCGCGAGCAGCGGCATCGGTGCCGCCACCGCGCGCCGGCTGGCCGCCGCCGGCTACCGCGCCGTGCTCACCGCCCGCCGCGCCGACCGCGTGGAGGAGCTCGCCGCCGAGCTGAACGGCGGTGGCCACCGGGCCGAGGCGCACCCCCTGGACGTCACCGACCGCGCCGCCGTGGACGCCTTCGCCTCCCGGCTCGGCCCCCTCGCCCCCGGCAGCGTGCTGGTCAACAACGCCGGCGGCGCCCTGGGGCTGGACCCGGTGGCCACCGCCGACCCCGCCGACTGGCGGTCGATGTACGAGGTCAACGTGCTGGGCACGCTGCACATGACACAGGCCCTGCTCCCGGCCCTGACCGCCTCCGGTGAGGGCACCGTTCTCGTGCTCTCCTCCACCGCGGGCCACGGCACCTACGAGGGCGGCGCCGGATACGTCGCCTCCAAGCACGGCGCCCACGTCCTGGCCGAGACCCTCCGCCTGGAGCTGTGCGGGCAGCCGGTGCGCGTCATCGAGATCGCGCCCGGCATGGTGCGCACCGAGGAGTTCTCCCTCACCCGCTTCCGCGGCGACGCCGACAGGGCGGCGAAGGTCTACGAGGGCGTCGCCGAGCCGCTGACCGCCGAGGACGTGGCCGACACCGTCGTCTGGGCCGTCACCCGCCCCCCGCACGTCAACGTCGACCTGCTGGTCCTCCGCCCCCGCGCCCAGGCGTCCAACACCAAGGTGCACCGCGAGCGCTGAGCGGCGCACACCGCACACCACACGTCCGCACGTCCGCGCGACGCGCACGGGCGCCCGCCCCGCTTCCGCGGGACGGGCGCCCGGCCGTTCCGGTCCGTACGGCTCAGAGCCGCTCGGGGGTGCGGATGCCCAGCAGCGCCATGCCCTGCCGCAGGGTGCGGGCCGTCAGGTCGCACAGGAAGAGCCTGTTCTCCCTGACCGCCTCCGACTCGGCCCGGATCACCGGGCACTGGTCGTAGAACGTGGTGTAGAGCGAGGCGAGCTGGTACAGGTACGCGGCCAGCTTGTGCGGCTCGTACGTCTCGGCCACGCCCGCCAGTGTCTCGGCGAACTCGTCCAGGTGCAGACCCAGCGCCCGCTCGGCCGGGGCCAGCCCCACCTGCGGGTGCGCGGCGGGCTTCGCGTCGCCCGCCTTGCGCAGGATCGACTGGATCCGGGCGTAGGCGTACTGCAGGTAGACGCTGGTGTCGCCGTTGAGGGAGACCATCCGGTCCAGGTCGAAGACGTAGTCGCGCGACATGGACGTCGACAGGTCGGCGTACTTCACCGCGCCGATGCCCACCTGGGCGCCGCGCTCGGCGATCTCCTCCTCCGTCAGCTCCAGACCGCCCTGCTCCGCCTTCTCCCGCACCACGGCCGTGGCCCGCTCGACGGCCTCGTCCAGCAGGTCCACCAGCCGGACCGTCTCGCCCTCACGGGTCTTGAACGGCTTGCCGTCCTTGCCCAGCACCGTGCCGAAGGCGAGCTGCCGCGCGGCGCCCTCGGGCAGCCAGCCGGCCCGGCGCGCGGTCTCGAAGACCATCTTGAAGTGCAGCGCCTGCCGGGCGTCCACCACGTACAGCAGGGTGTCGGCGCCCAGCTTTCCGACCCGGTCGCGGATGGCGGCCAGGTCGGTGGCGGCGTAGCCGAAGCCGCCGTTGGACTTCTGCACGATCAGCGGGACGGGCTTGCCGTCGGGGCCCTTGACGTCGTCGAAGAACACGCACAGCGCGCCCTCGGACCGGACCGCGACGCCGCTGTCCTCCAGCTCCTTCACGACCTGCTGGAGATCGTCGTTGTAGGCGCTCTCGCCGACCACGTCCTCGTCGCGGACCTCCACGTCGAGCTGGTCGTAGACCGCGTGGAAGTAGATCATCGACTCGCCGACGATCCTCCGCCACATCTCCAGCGTCGTCCCGTCGCCGCTCTGCA
The DNA here is from genome assembly GCF_046614825.1 of Streptomyces nanhaiensis. Lineage (NCBI taxonomy): Bacteria > Bacillati > Actinomycetota > Actinomycetes > Kitasatosporales > Streptomycetaceae > Streptomyces > Streptomyces nanhaiensis. Next base: position 3,138 of record NZ_JBKJFM010000008.1, on the reverse strand, counting down.
GGAGCACCACCCGGTCGCGGGCGCGCGCCTTGAACTCCTCGTCGGAGTCGAACAGCGCCCGGGAAGCCTTGTAGAGCCGGTTCAGCCGGGACATCGCGGCCTCGCCGGACGCGCCGGAGCCGCCGGCCTCCTCGCCGGAGGCGTGGTCCAGCTCGTGCGGGTGCTCGACCAGGTACTGGATGAGCATGCCGAACTGCGTGCCCCAGTCCCCGATGTGGTGCCGCCGGACCACCTTCTCGCCCCGGTGCTCCAGGATCTGCACGATCGCGTCGCCGATCACCGTCGAGCGCAGGTGCCCGACGTGCATCTCCTTGGCCACGTTGGGCTGCGAGTAGTCGATGACCGTCGTGCCCGGCCGCTCCGCGTACGGCACGCCCAGCCGCTCGTCGGCCGCCCGCGCCGCCAGCGTCCGCACGATCGCGGCGTCGGAGACGGTGATGTTGAGGAAGCCGGGCCCGGAGACCTCGATGCCGGCGATCTCGTCCGTCTCCGGCATCGCGGCGACGACCCTGCCCGCCAGCTCCCGCGGGTTGCCCTTGAGCCTCTTGGCCAGCGCCAGCATCCCGTTGGCCTGGAAGTCCGCCCGGTCGCTGCGTCGCAGCAGCGGTTCCGCGGAGGCGACCTCCGGCAGGGCTGCCGAGAGGGCGTCCGCGACGCGCTGGTGGACGGTTGCGGCAAGGGAGGGGACCGAGGCCATGAAGGAGTGCCGTTCCTCTGAGTGGGGTTTACCGGATCGGTCCAGTATCCCACGCGGCCCACCGCCGGGGCGCGCGCGTTTATCACGGGCGCGCGGCCGGCACCGCGTCTGAAACAATGGGACCACCGCCCCCGTGGACCGCCGTCCCGGGCACGGAAGCCGGCCACCGGCGCGCGAAGCAGCGCGGGGAACGGCCGAGGACGAGCAGGAACAATCGAGAACAGCCAGGAAAGGGACGTGCCGACCGTGGCTCAGAGCACAGAGGCCGACTGGGTCTCCCGCATCGCGGACGAGGTCATCGCCGAGGCGGAGCGCCGCGCCCCCGGCAAACCGGTCGTCTGCGCCTCGGGCCTCAGCCCCTCCGGCCCCATCCACCTGGGCAACCTCCGCGAGGTGATGGTGCCGCACCTCGTCGCCGACGAGATCAAGCGGCGCGGCGTGCCCTGCGAGCACATCCTGTCCTGGGACGACTACGACCGCTTCCGCAAGGTCCCGGCGGGCATCGAGGGCGTCGACACCTCGTGGTCCGAGCACATCGGCAAGCCGCTCACCCTGGTGCCCGCGCCCCCCGGCAGCGAGCACTCCAGCTGGGCCGAGCACTTCAGGGCCGCCATGGTGCGGGCGCTGGACGAGCTGGGCGTGGAGGTGCGCGGCATCAGCCAGACGGAGATGTACACCTCCGGCGCGTACGGCGAGCAGATCCTCTTCGCCATGCGCGAGCGCGGCCGCATCGACGCCGTCCTGGACCGCTACCGCACCAAGGTCGCGCCCGAGAGCGCGGCCAAGGCCGCGAAGAAGCAGGGCAGGCCGAAGGACGCCGAGATGTCCGCGGCGGAGATCGAGGCCGCCGAGGGCTCGGGCGCCGCGGGCGAGGACGACGGCAGCACGGGCGACGCCGGGTACTTCCCGTACAAGCCGTACTGCTCCGTCTGCGACCGCGACCTGACGACGATCACCGCGTACGACGACGAGAGCACGCGGATGACGTACGTGTGCCGGTGCGGCAACGAGGAGACGGTGCTGCTGTCGGAGCACCGCCGCGGCAAGCTGGTCTGGAAGGTCGACTGGCCGATGCGCTGGGCGTACGAGGGCGTGGTCTTCGAGCCCTCCGGCGTGGACCACCAGTCCCCCGGTTCCTCCTACGTCGTCGGCGGGCAGCTGGTGCGGGAGGTCTTCGGCGGCGAGCAGCCGATCGGCCCGATGTACGCCTTCGTCGGCATCAGCGGCATGGCGAAGATGTCCAGCTCCAAGGGCGGGGTGCCCACCCCGCTCGACGCGCTGGAGATCATGGAGGCGCCGCTGCTGCGCTGGCTGTACGCCCGCCGCCGCCCGAACCAGTCCTTCAAGATCGCCTTCGACCAGGAGATCCAGCGGCTCTACGACGAGTGGGACGCCCTGGAGCGCAAGGTCGCCGAGGGCACCGCGCAGCCCGCGGACGCCGCCGCGTACCGCCGCGCCACCACCACGGCCGCCGGCGAACTGCCCCGCACCCCGCACCCGCTGCCGTACCGCACGCTGGCGTCGGTGGCGGACATCACCACCGGGGACGAGGCGCAGACGCTGCGCATCCTGAGCGAGCTGGACCCGGACAACCCGGTCCGCTCCCTGGACGAGACGCGTCCGCGCCTGGACTGCGCGCAGCGCTGGATCAGCACCCACGTACCGGCCGAGCAGCGCACCCGGGTGCGCGAGGAGCCCGACACCGAGCTGCTGGCCTCGCTGGACGACGACGCGCGCGAGTCGCTGCGGCTGCTGCTGGACGGCCTGGACGACCACTGGTCGCTGGACGGGCTGACCACGCTGGTCTACGGCGTGCCCAAGGTCCGGGCGGGCCTGTCGCCGGAGGCCAGGCCGACACCGGAGCTGAAGGTGGCCCAGCGCGCCTTCTTCGCGCTGCTGTACAGGCTGCTGGTGGGCCGCGACACCGGCCCGCGGCTGCCCACGCTGCTGCTGGCCGTCGGCGCGGACCGGGTACGCAAGCTGCTGGGCGCGTAACCCGCCGGCCCGCGCCGTACGCGCCGGGCGGCAACGGAAGGACGCGGACGGGCCTGGTGGGCGGTCAGCCCCCCAGGCCCATCTCGTCGTTGTACCGCTCCCGGAACTCCCGCAGGTACGGGCGGAGGTGACCCTCGCTCAGCAGGCTGCCGTCGGCGTCGGTGACGTTGTGGTGCTCGTGGAGGGCGCGGGCCAGCTCCCGGGCGTTGGGGCGCCGGCCGTGCTCGGCCATGAACTCCCGGAACGCGTGGTAGTACACCTCCGTGTACTGGGTGCCGCTGGGCATGCCGGTCGGCCTGGTGGCGTCCGGCTCCGGCACCGCCTCCCGGCGCGGCGCGGGCACGGGGGCGGGCGCGGTCCGGACGTCGGCGCCGGGGCCGGGGCGGCCCATCGGGCGCCGGCGGCCCCCCTCGTTGACCGGCACCGTCACCCCGTTCCGGGCCGCC
>NZ_JBKJFM010000089.1:0-24719 GCF_046614825.1 Streptomyces nanhaiensis | reverse complement strand
GCTCCACCGGCGCGCCGGGGCGTTCGGCGTCTCGCGACGCGTGCCCGCGGGCGGCGCGGTCCTCGCGCGGGAGCCGGTTGAGCAGCCGCTGGGCGGCCGCGAGCTTGCGCTGCACGGCTTCGCGGTGCTCGCCCAGGGCTTCGCGCCTGCGCCGCAGTTCGGCGAGTTTCCCGCCGGCCTCGGTGCGCCGCTGCTCCAGCGCGCGCACCGCGCTGCGGAACGCCTTGAGCTTGGCCGTCTGGCGGCTGTTGATCCGGTCCAGGGTGGCGGCCTTGGCGAGGTACTCCTCCGGCCCCTCGGAGAGGATCAGCGCGAGGGCCGGGTCGATGCCGCCGGAGCGGTACTGCGCGCTCGCCAGGGAGCCCAGGTCCCCGCGCATCCGGTTGACCCTGGCCTGGTCGCGCGCGGCTCCGTCCTGGGCCCGCTCGACCTGCTCGCGCAGCTCCTCCACGCGTTCGGAAGCCGTGTTGTACCGCTCGGTGGCCCGCTCCGCGTCGGCGTAGAGCCGGTCCACTCGCGCGCTCAGCGCGGCCGGGGACGGGCCGCCCGCGGGGTCGGCTCCCGCCGGGGCCGCCGTCAGCACCGCCACCGCGCCCGCGGCGGCGGACAGCGCGGTGACCCTGCTGCCCAGCCCGGACAGGCCGGAGGGCGGGGTGCGCCGGCGGGAGCCGGGGCGGCGGGGGGCGTGTCGGGGCGAAGGCTGCGAGACCACGGCGGGACCGCTCTCCCTTCCGCTTCGGTGGACGGTGGCCGCCGACAGTAGCGGTACCGGCACGCTCGGTTCACGGACCGCCGCACCGCCCGGGCCGCCGTGTCCCTCCCCGGCGCGGAAGGGGGCACAGGTCAGGGCCGGATCGGCGGCGGGACGCGGAAGGGGCAGCGAAAAGCCTCCCCCGCCGGGTTTCACCCGTACGGAGGAGGCCCGAGGTCGGGGCGGCGGCCGGTCAGACGCGCACGCCGAACATGAACGGCATGTTGTTGATCGACTCGTAGCGGACGTTGGCGCCGGGCTTCGGGGCGTGCAGGATCTGCCCGTTGCCCGCGTAGAGGCCGACGTGGTGCAGGTCGCTGTAGAAGAAGACCAGGTCGCCGGGGGCGAGCTGGCTCTGGGAGATGCGGGTGCCCGCACTGGCCTGGGCCTGCGAGGTGCGCGGCAGGGAGACGCCGGCCTGGCTGTACGCCCAGGAGGTCAGCCCGGAGCAGTCGAAGGAGCTCGGGCCGGTCGCGCCCCAGACGTAGGGGGAGCCGAGCTTGGACTTGGCCGCGCCGAGGGCGGCCGAGGCGCGCTGCGTGGCGGAGGCCGAGCTGCCGAGGTCCACGCGGGCCGAGGAGGCGCGGTTGGCGCGCTCCTCCTCCCGGGCGAGCTCGGCGCGCTCCTGCGCGGTGAGGGTGTTCAGCAGCCGCTGGGCCTCGGCGAGCTTGCCCTGGATCTTCTTCTTCTTGTCGCCGAGTTCCTTGCGGGTGTCCTCCAGGTCCTTCAGCTTCTCGGAGGCCTCCTCGCGCTGCTGCGAGAGGGTCCGCTGCTTGGACTGGATCTTCTTCAGCGCGCCGGCCTGCTTGCTGCCGAGCTGGTCGAGCGCGGAGGCCTTGGCGAGGTAGTCGTCGGGGTCGGAGGAGAGGAACAGCTGCAGGGAGGGGTCGAGGCCGCCGCTGCGGTACTGGGCCGTGGCCATCGAACCGAGGCTGTCGCGCAGGTCGTTCAGCTCTCCCTGACCGCGCGCGACGCTGTCCTGGAGGTTGCCGACCTGCTTCTGCAGCTTCTCCTGCTTCTCCTTGGCGCCGTTGTACTTCTCCGTGGCGTGCTCGGCCTCTTCGTAGAGCTTGTCGACCTTGGCCTTGACCTCGCTCTTGGTGGGCTTGGGGTCGGCCTGGGCGGTCTGGGAGGTCAGTGCGACGGCCGCCGCCGCGGTCGCGGTGAGCACGGTCACACGTGCGCGGTTCGGCTGCTTGGGTCGACGGTGGGACGCCACTGGGGCGAGCTCCTTCTTCCTCAGCCGCCTGCCGGGAGTGACCGGGGGCCACCCGACTCCGCGATGAGCGCCGCGGATTCGGCGGTTCCTCCGCTGTCACCCCGGTTGGGCGATCAACTGCGCAGAGGTTCGGGCCAGACACTAGCCATGCGCGGTGATCGCTTCAAATCCTCATAGGAAAAATCTCGCCCGTCGGCCACATCCTTTACCATCGCCCCACTTTCGGCGACCGCGGCCTGACGCTGAGTGCCGCGCTCGGCGGACATTCCGGACTCCCGCGGGCAGGTGACGCGGCATCAGGCGTGGCACCGGACGCGGAACCGGGCGGCGCGGCGGGGCTTCAGGTGCGGCCGAGCCTGCGCAGCAGCAGCACCGACGCCACCGGGCGGGCTCCGGCCGCCGCCACGCCGTCGGCCACCTCGCGATCGGCGGAGACGACGACCACCGGACGGCCCGGCGGCTCGGCGCGCACCAGACGCCGGATCAGTTCGTCGGCAGTCTGCCCGGGTTTGCTGAACAGCACCCGCACCCCCCGCGGCGGCGCCAGCAGCACCGGAGCGGCCAGCTCCGCCCCGTCGAAGACGCAGGTCACCTCGGCGCCCGTCTGGGCCGCCAGCCCCGCCAGTCCGCCCAGCAGCCGCAGCCGCTGCTTCTCCAGGGGCAGCGACGGGTAGCCGGTCTTGGTGACGTTGTAGCCGTCCACCACCAGATGCGCCTGGGGCAGCGCCAGCAACTGGTCGAGCAGCGCGGGGTCCTCCTCCGACAGGGCGCGCCGGGCGATGTCCTTGGGGGTCATCCGGCCCGGCTCGACCGCGTCCACGGTCTCGGCCGGGCGGTGCGTGAGAGGCGGCAGGGCGAGTTCGCGCCGCAGCCCCTGGGCGGCGTCCAGCACCGTGTCCAGCAGCAGCCGCAGACGCATGTCCTCCACGCTGCGCCCCTCGCGCACCGCGCGGCGGCCGGCCTCCAGGGCCGCCTCCGCCTCCGCCAGCCGCGACCGCAGCCGGCGCGCCTCGCTCTCGGCGGCGGCCTTCTCCGCGGTGGCCGCGGCCCGCAGCTCCTCCAGCTCGGCCCGCGCCTTGCGCACCGCGGCCTCGCCGCGCTTGACGTCGCTGAGCGCGCTGCGCAGCCTGCGGTGCAGGGAGTCGGCCTCCTTGCGGGCGGCCTCCAGCTCCGCGCGGAGCTCCTCGGCGTGGGTGCGCCCGGCCGCCCGGGCCTGCGCCAGTTCCTCACGGAGCCGGGCCAGTTCCCGTTCGGCCTCCTCCCCCGCGCGTTCGGCCTGCGCCCGCTGGGCCTCCTCGCCGGCGGCGGCGACGAGCTTGGCCCAGCCCTCCGGACGCAGCACGTACGCGACCGCGGCCACGTCCACGGGGTCGGCGGCGGCCGGGAACGTACCGCCGCGGACGGAGTCGGCCAGCTCCGGCAGCGCCTCGCGCAGCCGGTCGGCGATGCGCCGCCGGAAGGCCGGGTCGTTCTCCAGGGCGGCGGCCATCGCGTTGCCCGCGAACCTGACCCGCCGCTGGGGTGTGAAACGGGCGTACTGCCGCAGAGGGACGGGGAGTTCGGCGACGGTGAGGCCGCCGAGCGCGTCGCCCGTCAGCGCCACCACCCGGCGGCGCACCTTCTCGGGCAGCGGGCGGTCGAGCGCCTCCTCGCCGGGCTCACCCGGTCCGCGCTCACCACCCGTCCGTTCCACCACGGTTCACACCCGCCCGTCGTCACACCTGCGCGCCGGAGCTGGGACGGTCCACCAGCTCGACCTGGTCCACCGCGTTGCACCAGCGACAGCGCACCGACTCGATCGTCTCACTGAGCACCTCGCGCTCCTCGACCCTCGGCTCCCCGGCCAGGTCCAGATGGACGTACTCCACCACCTTGCTGGAGCGCGTCACGTCGAAGCGGGTGAGGTTGCCGCACATCGTGCAGCGCCACCGCGACCCCTCGTTCGGTCGGGGAACCGGCATCGTTCCGTCCTCTCCTAGGTCCTCCCGCGCCGCCGGCGCCCTCGGCGCAGCCGGCGCGTCCACTGCCGCGTCTTCTCGGGTCCTGCTGTCTCGTCCTGCCGTTCCGCCGTCTCCGGCGCTCCGGTACCCGGGTGCCCCGGATGGCGCGGATGTCTCCGCGGTGCGCGCACCCCGGGCACCCCGGCCGGGGGTATCCCCGCAACCCTACGGCCTGGCGGCCACCGGGCGCGCCGCGGCGGGCGGCCCGTATCCGAGCCGACACCATCCGCGGGGCCGGACCGCAGGCCCTCTCCCTCGGCCTCCCTCGGCCTCCCTCGGCGCCCGTCCCCTCCCCCGTGCCCGTGAGCCCGCCGCAGGCGGCGGGCTACAGTGAGCAGGCCAGTTCCGCCGGTGGTGGGACCACGAGAGCGAAGGGCCCACCGGGGCGCCGCCGCGGCCCCTCCCCCGAAGAAGGGAAAACCGTGATCACCTCGATCGTGCTCATCAAGACCAGCACCGACCGCATCCCGGAGATCGCCGAGCAGATCGCCGCGCTGGAGGGGGTCAGCGAGGTCTACTCGGTGACCGGCGCCCACGACCTGATCGCCATGGTGCGGGTGGCCCGGCACGACGATCTCGCGGAGGTCATCCCGGGCCGCATCAGCAAGGTTCCCGGTGTGGAGTCCACCGAGACCCACATCGCCTTCCGGACCTACTCCCAGCACGACCTGGAGGCCGCCTTCGCCATCGGACTCGACTCCTGAGCCACGCGGCGGCCCGGAGCCGCCGCGCACCGGAAGGCCCCGGCACACCGCGTGTGCCGGGGCTGCGCCGTCTCGGCCGTCTCGGCCGTCCGGGCCGGCTCAGGCGTTGCTGGCCGCCACCCAGCGCTCCAGCGCCGCCTTGGCCTCGCCGGAGTCGATGGAGTGAGCGGCCTTCTCCATGCCCGCGGCGATCTGCTCGGCCAGCGGCGCCCCGGTGGGCTCCAGCGCGGCCAGGGCCGCCGCGGAGTTCAGCAGGACGGCGTCCCGCACCGGCCCCCTCTCCCCCTCCAGCAGACGCCGGGCCACGTCCGCGTTGTGGGCGGCGTCCGCACCGCGCAGCGCCTCCAGCGGAACCAGGGGGATGCCGACCTCACGCGGGTCGAAGGTCTCGGTGCGGACCTCGCCGTCCCGTACCACCCACACCGTCGAGGTGCCCGTCACCGTCAGCTCGTCCAGTCCGTCGTCGCCGCGGAAGACCAGCGCGGACGTCCCCCGCTCGGCGAGCACCCCCGCCATGATCGGCGCCATCCGGGCGTCGGCGACCCCGGTTGCCTGGGCGCGCACCCGGGCCGGGTTGGTCAGCGGGCCGAGGAAGTTGAAGGTGGTCGCGACGCCCAGCTCCTTGCGCGCGGCGGCCACGTGGCGCAGCGCGGGGTGGAACCTCACCGCGAAGCAGAAGGTGATCCCGGCCTCGGCCGCGACCTCGGCGACCCGCTCGGGGCTCAGCTCCAGGTTGACGCCCAGCTTCTCCAGGACGTCCGAGGAGCCGGACGCGCTGGAGGCCGCGCGGTTGCCGTGCTTGACCACGCGCGCGCCCGTCCCGGCCACCACGATCGCGGACATCGTCGAGATGTTCACCGTTCTGGCCCGGTCGCCGCCGGTCCCGACGATGTCGACCGACGGGCCGGGCACCTCGATCACGTTGGCGTGCTCGTACATCGCGCGGACCAGCCCGGCGACCTCGTCGACCGTCTCTCCCTTGGCGCGCAGCGCCACCGCGAACCCGGCGATCTGGGCGTCGGTCGCCTCGCCCCGCATGATCTGGTCCATCGCCCAGGCGGTGCTCCCGGCGGGCAGGTCCTCACCGGCCAGCAGGGCGCTCAGCACGTCCGGCCAGGTGCGCGCCGCCACGGTGTCGCCTCCGGTGGTCGTAGCAGCGCTCATGGGAATCACTCCTGGCGTGGTCGGATGCGGGGGCGGCCGGATCGGCTCGGCGGCCCGCAGCCAGCGTAACGGCGCGCGGCGGCGTCCACGGCCGCTGCCCGCAGTCCGGACAACCCGGGAACGCCGGGAGGCCCCGGAACGCCGGAAGGCCCCGGCCCTCCTCGGAAGGAGGACCGGGGCCCCAGGTGTGGCGATACCCGGTACCGGACTCGGTGGCCGCGGCTCAGTGGCCGTGACCGTGACTGCTGGTGAGCTCCTTGAACTCCTCGGCGGTCGGCTTGGGGATCTGGCTGCCCTCGCCGTAGTAACCGCGGCTGAGCCTGGCGCGGAGCTTCTGGACGGGGCCGACCTTGCGCCGCACGCCGTTCTCGTCCGTCTCCGGGCCGATCTCCAGCGGCTTGTACTGCTCGTGCGCGGTGAGCGTGTGGAGCTGCTCCTGCGAGAGCGGCTCGTGCACCTCGACGAACTCACCGTGCGGCAGCCGCTTGATGATGCCGCTCTCGCGGCCGTGCAGCACCTTCTCGCGGTCGCGCCGCTGCAGTCCCAGGCAGATCCGCTTGGTGACGATGAAGACGACCACGGGCAGCAGGAAGAAGCCGATGCGGACGAACCAGGTGATGGCGTTGATCGACAGGTTGAAGTGGGTCGCCCACAGGTCGTTGCCGCCGCCGACCAGCAGCAGGAAGTACAGGCTGATCCAGGCCGCGCCGAACGCGGTGCGCGTCGGTGCGTTGCGCGGGCGGTCCAGGATGTGGTGCTCGCGCTTGTCGCCGGTGATCCAGGACTCGATGAACGGGTACACCGCGATCGACGTCAGGATCAGCGGGAAGATGATCACCAGCGGGATGGCCACGCCCAGGTTGAGGGTGTAGCCGCCGGGCAGCACCATCTCCCACGCGGGCATCGCGCGGATCAGTCCCTCGGAGAAGCCCATGTACCAGTCGGGCTGCGCGTTGGTGGACACCTGGTCCGGGCGGTACGGGCCCAGCACCCAGATCGGGTTGATGGTGAACGTCGCGGCGATGACCGAGATGACGCCGAAGACCAGGAAGAAGAAGCCTCCCGCCTTGGCCATGTAGACCGGCAGCAGCGGCATGCCGACGACGTTCTTCTCGGTCCGTCCGGGACCGGCGAACTGGGTGTGCTTGTGGTAGAAGACCAGGATCAGGTGGGCCACCACCAGGCCCAGCATGATGCCCGGCAGCAGCAGGACGTGGGCCACGAAGAACCGCGGGATGATGTCCGTTCCCGGGAACTCCCCTCCGAAGATGAAGAAGGAGAGGTAGGTGCCGACCACCGGCACGGACAGGACCGCGCCCTCCATGAACCGGATACCGGTGCCCGAGAGCAGGTCGTCCGGCAGGGAGTAGCCGGTGAAGCCGGTGAACATGCCCAGCACCAGCAGCAGGAAGCCGAACAGCCAGTTGATCTCGCGCGGCTTGCGGAAGGCTCCGGTGAAGAACACGCGCATCATGTGGACGAACATGCCCACCAGGAACATCAGCGCGGCCCAGTGGTGGATCTGCCGCATGAGCAGACCGCCGCGGACGTCGAAGCTGATGTCCAGGGTCGAGGCGTACGCCTCCGACATGTGCACGCCCTGCATGGGCACGTAGGCGCCGTGGTACTCCACCTCGCCCATGCTCGGGTTGAAGAACAGCGTCAGGTAGACACCGGTCAGGATGATGATGATGAAGGTGTAGAGGCAGATCTCCCCGAGCATGAAGGACCAGTGGTCCGGGAAGATCTTGCGCATGTTGGCCTTGGCCAGGCTGTAGACACCCAGCCGGCCGTCGGCCCAGTCCGCGACCCGCTCGCCGGCGGGCGCCTTGCCCCGGCGCTTCGGGGCGTCGCCTGCAGTACTCATCCGCGCTCCCAGAAGCTCGGGCCGACGGGCTCCGCGAAGTCGCCCAGCGCCTCGAGGTAGCCGTCTTCGTTGACACTGATCCGCAGCTGCGGCAGGGGGTGACCGGCCGGGCCGAAGATCACACGCGCGCCGTCGGCCAGGTCGAACGTCGACTGGTGGCACGGGCACAGCACGTGGTGGGTCTGCTGCTCGTACAGGGTGACCGGGCAGCCGACGTGGGTGCAGATCCTGGAGTAGGCCACGATGCCCTCGTGGGACCAGTCCAGCTCCTGCTTGTCCTTGATGTCCTTGGGCTCCAGGCGGACGAGCATGACCGCGGCCTTGGCGATCTCCGCCATGAACTCGTGGGTGCCCTCCTCCAGACCCTCGGGCTTGGCGAAGACCAGGGAGCCGACGGTGATGTCCTCGGGGCGCAGCGGCTCGTCGGTGTTCTGGTTGACGAGCAGCTTGCCCTTCGCCCAGGCGGTGTGGCGCAGCTTGTCCTCGGGCAGGGGGCCGAGGTCGCGCAGCAGCACCACGCCGGAGAGCGGCACCACGGCCAGCGCGCCGAACATGGTGTTGCGGATCAGCTTGCGGCGGCCGAGCTGCGACTCCTTGGCGCCCTGGGCGAAGTCGGCGAGGACCTGCGTACGGGTCTCCTCGTCCGCCTCGATCGGGTGGCGCTCGCCGATCAGCTCGTGGTCCGACATCAGCGTGCGGGCCCAGTGGACCGCGCCGGCGCCGATGCAGAACAGGGCGATGCCCAGCGTCATGCCCAGCGAGAAGTTCAGGGCGCTGATCTCACCGAGCGGCCAGATGAAGACGTACTGGTCGATCGGGAAGATCACGTAGGAGGCGATGAAGCCGACGGTGGCCAGGATCGAGACCGTGAACAGCAGGGCGACAGTGCGCTCGGAGCGCTTGGCGGCCCGGTCGTCGATGTCCTGGACGCGCGGCTCGTGGGGCGGCAGCCCGGGGTCGGCGAACGGGTTCTCGGCCCTGGCCGCCTCGCCGCCGTGGGCGCGCTCGCCCGGCAGGTTCTCGTCGGGCACGTCTGGGGATCCGGTGTGGCTACTCATGACTTCCTGGCCTTGGCGGTACGTGCCGCGACCCACACGGCGACGCCGATCAGAAGGGCGAGGACGATCGTCCAGGCGAACATGCCTTCCGCGACCGGTCCGAAGCCGCCCAGCTTGAAGCCGCCGGGGGACTTCTCGTCCTCTCCCTGGACATCCTGGATGTAGGCGATGATCTCCTTCTTCTCCTTCTCCGGCAGGATCGTGTCGGGGAAGGCGGGCATGTTCTGCGGGCCGGTGAGCATGGCCTCGTAGATGTGCTTGTCGGAGACGCCGTCGAGCGAGGGGGCGTACTTGCCGTTGGTGAGGGCGCCGCCCTCACCGGTGAAGTTGTGGCACTGCGAGCAGTTGGTGCGGAACAGTTCGCCGCCCGCGGCGCTGTCGGCGCCCGCGGGGTCGTACTGCTCCTCTGTCGGGATGCTCGGACCGGGGCCCAGCGAGGCGACGTAGGCCGCGAGCTGGTCGATCTGCGCCTGCGTGTAGACCTGCGGCTTCTTGGGCGCCTGGGCGCCCGGGGACTGGGCCGGCATGCGGCCGGTGCCCACCTGGAAGTCCACGGCCGCGGCGCCCACGCCCACGAGGCTGGGACCGTCACTCGTGCCCTGGCCGCCGGTTCCGTGGCAACTGGAGCAGCCGGTGGCGTAGAGCTTCTTGCCCTCCTCGATGGCGAGAGACTGCGAGGACGCAGCCGAGGTGTCGGCCTTCGCCTCGTCCGCGGGTGCGAACGCGGCGTACAGCCCCCCGGTGGCCGCCAGCGCGAAGAGTAGGACGACGAGCGCCGCCAGCGGATGGCGCCGTCGTGCGGAGAGCTTTTTCACGGATTACCCCGGTGTCAGGATCTTCTGCGTCGATGCTTCTGGCTTACTGCCTGATCACTTGATCAGGTAGATGGTGGCGAAGAGGCCGATCCAGACGACATCGACGAAGTGCCAGTAATAGGACACCACAATGGCCGCGGTGGCCTGGTGGTGCGTGAAGCGCCGTGCCATGTACGTCCGGCCGAGGACGAACAGGAAGGCGATCAGGCCGCCCGTCACGTGGAGGCCGTGGAAGCCGGTGGTCAGGTAGAACGCCGACCCGTACGGCCCCGAGGAGATGGAGACGCCCTCGTGGACCAGCTCGGTGTACTCGAAGACCTGGCCGCCGATGAAGATCGCACCCATGATGAACGTGATCACGAACCACAGGCGCAGCCTCTTCACGTCACCGCGCTCGGCGGCGAAGACGCCGAGCTGGCAGGTGAGGGAGGAGAGCACCAGGATCGTGGTGTTCGTCGCCGCGAACGGAAGGTTCAGGATGTCCGCCTGACCCGTCCAGTACTCGGCTCCCGTCACCGACCGGAGGGTGAAGTACATCGCGAAGAGGGCCGCGAAGAACATCAGCTCGGAACTCAACCAGATGATGGTCCCGACGCTGGTGAGGTTCGGCCTGTTGACCGACGGGTGCGCGTGCCCGGTATCTACTGCTGTTGCTGTCGCCACGCCGACATTATGTCGGTCGCTTATCCGGCCCTCACCTCGGGGGGTCCTGTTCGGTGTGTCAACGGCCCGTGTCCTGCTCAGACGGCCCATACCCGGGCCTTCCGGATCCCTGACGCGGGGGGCCGGGACGGAGTAGCATCCGCCAACGACGGCACACGCGGCCCGGGGTCCGTGCTCCGCGGGCCCGTGGACCTTCGAGCCACCCGCGACACCCCGAGACACCCCGAGACACCCCGAAGGACGCCCCCGAGGACACGGAGGAACCATGCAGCCGACCGCCACGGTGCTGGTCTACAGCGACGACGCCAACACCCGCGAGCAGGTGCGGCTGGCCGCCGGGCGCCGACCGGCCGCCGACGTGCCGCCGGTCGAGTACGTGGAGTGCGCCACGCTTCCCGCCGTGCTCACGGCCCTGGAGGAGGGCGGTATCGACGTCTGCGTCCTGGACGGCGAGGCGACGCCCGCCGGCGGGATGGGCGTGTGCCGCCAGATCAAGGACGAGATCTTCGACTGCCCGCCCGTCCTGCTGCTGATCGGCCGCCCGCAGGACGCCTGGCTGGCCACCTGGAGCCGGGCGGAGGCCGCCGTTCCGCACCCGGTGGACCCGGTGCTCCTGGCCGACGCCCTGGCCGGGCTGCTGCGCCGCGACGAGCACGCGGCCGCCTGAGAGAACCCCGCGCACGGCCGGAGGGCCGCCGCGGGCACCCGGAGGTGCCCGCGGCGGCCCTTACCTCTTTCGAGCGACCCCTGCGCCTTCCGGTCCCGGGGTTCCGGGGCCTTCCGGCACCGCCCGGCCGGTCGGTCAGTTCAGGGCGCTGCCCCCGCGCCACTGCTCCCAGGAGAGGTTCCAGTCGCCGAGGCCGTTGCCGAAGGCCGGCATCCTCGGGCCGTCCCCTCCCACGTGCCGGACGACGTCGCCCTGGCGGACGGTGTCGAAGAACCAGCGGGCGTTCTCGGTGCTCATGCCCGTGCAGCCGTGGCTGACGTTGTCGCTGCCGTGGTGCGCCGCCGACCAGGGCGCGGCGTGGACGAACTCGCCGCTGTCGGTGAGCTGCACAGCCCACTGGACGTCCAGGTCGTAGGACTCCGCGCTGCCCGCGGGGATGCCGATGCTGGTGCCGGTCATGCGTACGGCGGCCTGCCGGCCGAGCACCACCTTGACGCCCTCGCGGGTGCGGAACCCGGCCTTGCCTGTGGTGACCGGAACGGTCCGCAGGACCTCTCCGTTCTTCCGGACGGTCATCTCCTTGTCGTCGATGTCGACGACGGCCTCGACGCGGTCGCCGGTGCGGATGCGCAGCGGCTCCGTCCTCCCTCCGCGCAGTCCGTCCCGGATCCACACGCCCTCCAGGGCGCCGCGCGCCTCCACGGTGGCGTGCGCGGGCCAGTAGGAGCGCGGGCGGTAGTGGAGGGTGCGGTCGTCCATCCAGCGCCAGGAGCCCTCGACGGAGGGCGAGGAGCGGACCGTCAGCGCGCGTTCCACGACCGCGCGCTGCCCGGCGTCCCTGACCGGCCGGCTGAGCTCGGCGGTGATGGGCTGGCCGACGCCGTAGGTGCCGTCGTCCGGGCCGAGGTCCACCTCCAGCCTCTTGGCGCCGGTCGCCGCCCGGGTGGTGAGTCCGGCGGTGCGGCGGCCCGGGGAGCCGTCGCCGCGCTCGGTGCTGACGACGACGGTGTAGCGCATCGCGCCGGCCAGCGGGGTGGCGCTGCGCCAGCGGGAGCCGTCGGCGGAGAGCGCGCCCTCCAGGCGGCGGCCCGCCGCGTCGACCGCGCGGACGTCCGTGATGCGGCTGCCGTCGCGGGCGGTGATCTCCAGGGGCTCGTCCGGGTCCACGGCACGGCCGTCCTCGCCGGCGTTCAGCGAGACGTGCGCGGTGGCGTCGTAGGGGGCCGCGTCCTGAGGCCGCTCACCGCTGCTGCATGCGGCGGGTCCCACCGCGAGCGGCACGAGTATCAGGAAGCAGATCATTGCCGTCCTGCGTGATCCACGACTCATGCTGCAACGGTAGGAACGCCGCGCGGAACGGACGAGCCGGATACGTACGAACGGGTCACCTCCGGAACGTGTCCGGAGATGACCCGTGCGTGAGGGGGTAGGGCTACTGGTTCCCTACCGTTTCACTGGTTCTGGTTCTCGCCGTGGTAGTACTCGAAGACCCAGCCGAACAGGCCGATGAGCAGCAGCGGCGCGGAGATGTAGACCAGCCACCAGCCGATGGCCACGCCGAGGAAGGCGAACGCCCCGCCCACGGCCAGGACGAGCGGCTGCCAGCTGTGCGGGCTGAAGAAGCCCAGCTCGCCGGCGTCGTCGGCGACGTCCGCGTCCTTGTTGTCCTGCGCCCCGGTGTCCACCCGCCGGGCGGTGAAGGCGAGGTAGTAGCCGACCATGATCGACAGGCCGAAGGACATGAACAGCGCGGTGGTGCCGACCGGCTCCTTGGACCAGAGGCCGTAGATGATGGCGACGGCCAGGATGAAGACCGACAGCCAGATGAACATGCGTCCCTGGATCTTCACTTGCCGGCCTCCTTGGCACCGGAGAGGGCCGGGCCCTCGGGACCCTCGGTGTTCTCGAGCTGGTCGATGGCCGCGATCTCCGGGTGGTGCAGGTCGAACGCCGGGGATTCCGAGCGGATCCGCGGCATGGAGACGAAGTTGTGGCGCGGCGGCGGGCAGGAGGTCGCCCACTCCAGCGAACGGCCGTAGCCCCACGGGTCGTCCACCGTGATCTTCGGCGCGTACTTCGCCGTCTTCCAGACGTTGTAGAAGAACGGCAGGATCGACATGCCCAGCAGGAACGAGCTGATCGTCGAGAAGGTGTTCAGCGCGGTGTAGCCGTCGGCCGCCAGGTAGTCGGCGTACCGGCGCGGCATGCCCTCCGCGCCCAGCCAGTGCTGGACCAGGAAGGTGCCGTGGAAGCCGATGAACAGCGTCCAGAAGGTGATCTTGCCGAGCCGCTCGTCGAGCATCTTGCCGGTGAACTTCGGCCACCAGAAGTGGAAGCCGGCGAACATCGCGAAGACGACCGTGCCGAAGACCACGTAGTGGAAGTGCGCCACCACGAAGTAGCTGTCGGAGACGTGGAAGTCCAGCGGCGGTGAGGCCAGGATGACGCCGGTCAGACCGCCGAAGAGGAAGGTGATCAGGAAGCCGATCGTCCACAGCATCGGCGTCTCGAAGCTCAGCGAGCCCTTCCACATCGTGCCCAGCCAGTTGAAGAACTTCACGCCGGTGGGCACCGCGATCAGGAACGTCATGAAGGAGAAGAACGGCAGCAGCACACCGCCGGTGACGTACATGTGGTGCGCCCACACGGTGATCGACAGACCCGCGATCGCGATCGTCGCGGCCACCAGGCCGATGTAGCCGAAGATCGGCTTGCGGCTGAAGACCGGGATGATCTCGGAGACGATGCCGAAGAACGGCAGCGCGATGATGTAGACCTCGGGGTGGCCGAAGAACCAGAACAGGTGCTGCCACAGCAGCGCACCGCCGTTGGACGGGTCGAAGATGTGCGAGCCGAACTTGCGGTCGGACTCCAGCGCGAAGAGCGCGGCGGCCAGCACCGGGAAGGCCAGCAGGACCAGGACACCGGTCAGCAGGACGTTCCAGGTGAAGATCGGCATCCGGAACATCGTCATGCCGGGTGCGCGCATGCAGATGATCGTGGTGATGAAGTTGACCGAGCCGAGGATCGTGCCGAAGCCGGAGAAGGCCAGGCCCATGATCCACATGTCGCCGCCGACACCCGGGCTGTGGACCACGTCGCTCAGCGGGGTGTAGGCGAACCAGCCGAAGCTCGCGGCGCCGTCGGGGGTGAGGAAGCCACCCACCGCGATCAACGAACCGAAGAGGTAGAGCCAGTAGGCGAACATGTTCAGCCGCGGGAACGCCACGTCGGGCGCGCCGATCTGCAGCGGCATGATCCAGTTCGCGAAGCCGGCGAACAGCGGGGTGGCGAACATCAGCAGCATGATCGTGCCATGCATGGTGAACGCCTGGTTGAACTGCTCGTTCGACATGACCTGCAGGCCGGGGCGGGCCAGCTCGGCACGCATGACCAGTGCCAGCACGCCGCCGACGCAGAAGAAGAAGAACGAGGTGACCAGGTAGAGCGTGCCGATCGTCTTGTGGTCGGTGGTGGTCAGCCACTGGATCACACGGTTGCCGCGCCGGCTGCTGCGCAGGGGCGCGGGGGTCGCCGCCGGCTGGTCCGACGTTGCGGCGGCACCCTGGGATTCGTTGAGGATGCTCACGGGTTACTGGCCTTCTCGTTCTTGGCGGGCTCCGCCCGCCGGGATGTAGCCGGTCTGGCCCTTCTCCGCCAGTTCCTCCAGGTGCTGCTGGTAGCGCTCCGGGGAGACGACCTTCACGTTGAACAGCATCCGGGCGTGGTCGACGCCGCACAGCTCGGCGCACTTGCCCAGGAAGGTGCCCTCCTTCTCGGGGGTCACCTCGAACTGGTTGGTGTGGCCGGGGATGACGTCCTGCTTGAACAGGAACGGCACGACCCAGAAGGAGTGGATGACGTCGCGTGAGGTCAGGATGAACCGGACCTTCTCGCCCTTGGGCAGCCACAGCGTCGGGCCGGGGTTGCCGGTCTGCGGGTTCCGGTCGCCCGGCGTGCCCACCGTGTAGACGCCCTCGGCACCCTCGGGCACGGCCTCGAGCATGTCGGCGGGGATGCCGGAGAGCTCGTCGGCGTCCATGTTGGACGTGGAGGTGTCGCCGTCCACGTCCTCCAGGTAGTTGAAGCCCCAGCTCCACTGGTAGCCGACCACGTTGATCACGTGGTCCGGCTTCTCGGAAAGCTCCAGGAGCTTGGACTCGTCACGGGCCGTGAAGTAGAAGAGCACCGAGATGATGATGAGCGGAACCACCG
The DNA here is from genome assembly GCF_046614825.1 of Streptomyces nanhaiensis. Lineage (NCBI taxonomy): Bacteria > Bacillati > Actinomycetota > Actinomycetes > Kitasatosporales > Streptomycetaceae > Streptomyces > Streptomyces nanhaiensis. The sequence continues at coordinate 9,596 of NZ_JBKJFM010000089.1, read as the reverse complement.
TGTACAACGCCTCGATGGGCATGTTGTACCGGGTCTGCGGAGGTACCTCGACCTTGGTCCTGGTGCGCCGGTAGACGATGACGCACCACAGGATCAGGCCCCACACCAGGACGCCCACCGCGAGCGCTGCCGCCCACGAGCCCTGCCACAGGGAGAGGATCCGCGGCGCCTCCTCCGTGACCGGGGTGGGCATGCCGAGGCGGGGGAAGTCCTTGTATGTGCAACCGGTGGCGGTCGCCAGGACCAGGCCCGCAGCAAGCGCCTGCGGCAGCTTCCGCCGCATCGGGCGCCGCGACGAGCGGTCGGAGCCGTTGGGACTCACGTAGCGCCTTCCCGAGAGTCTCGCCCGCTCGGCCCGGGCTCGGCCGTGTGTGGTCGGGCGCCGGCCCTGGCGCGGGCAGGGGTTTGGATGTTTATGCGGACCAAACCCTACTGGACGCTATTTGGGGTCGCGCGGGGAGGGTGCCCAACGCGCCGCGGGGCCCTCCGATGGGGTGGAATCGGGCCGGAATCGGGCCGGTGCCGGAACGGGACGGAGGGGGACAGAGGCGGAACGACCGCCTCCGCGGCCCGTGCGGTCCCACCGGCGCACGGGGGCGGCGGGCGCGTTAGCGTGCCGGTGTGCCCTACTTCGACGCAGCCTCCTCGCTCCCCCTCCACCCCGTCGCCCGCCAGGCGCTGCTCGCCGCGCTCGACGAGGGCTGGGCCGATCCCGCCCGGCTGCACCGGGAGGGCCGGCGGGCCCGGCTGCTGCTGGACGCGGCGCGCGAGGCGGCGGCCGAGGCGGTGGGGTGCCGCCCGGACGAACTGGTCTTCACCCCGTCGGGCACCCGCTCCCTGCACACCGGCGTCGCGGGCGCCCTCGCCGGGAGGCGGCGGGCCGGCCGGGCCCTGGTGGTCTCCGCCGTGGAGCACTCCGCCGTGCTCCACGCCGCCGAGGCCCACGAGGCCGGCGGCGGGACGGTGGTCCGGGTGCCGGTGGACCGTACGGGGCGGGTGGACGCGGCGGCCTTCGGCGCGGCGCTGCGGGGGAGCGGCTCCCCGGAGGGCGGGACCGCGCTGGCCTGCCTGCAGTCCGCCAACCACGAGGTGGGCACCGAGCAGCCGGTGGAGGAGGTGGCCGGGATCTGCGCCGAGGCCGGGGTGCCGCTGCTGGTGGACGCCGCCCAGTCGCTGGCGTGGGGCCCGGTGCCCGGGCGGTGGTCGCTGCTGGCGGCCAGTGCGCACAAGTGGGGCGGCCCGGGCGGGGTCGGTCTGCTGGCGGTGCGCAAGGGTGTGCGCTTCGCCCCGCCGGCTCCGGTGGACGAGCGGGAGTCGGGGCGCTCCCCCGGCTTCGCCGACCTCCCGGCGATCGTCGCGGCGGCGGCCTCGCTGCGGGCGGTGCGGGCGGAGGCGGACGCCGAGGCGGCAAGGCTGCGCACCCTGGTGGACCGCGTACGCGCACAGGTGCCCGCGCTGGTGCCGGACGTGGAGGTGGTGGGCGATCCGGTGCGGCGGCTGCCGCACGTGGTGACGTTCTCCTGCCTGTACGTGGACGGCGAGGCGCTGCTCCACGCCCTGGACCGGGCGGGGTTCTCGGTCTCCTCCGGCTCCTCGTGCACCTCCAGCACGCTGATCCCCAGTCATGTGCTGCGCGCGATGGGGGTGCTGTCGGAGGGCAACGTCCGGGTGTCCCTGCCGCCGGGCACGGCCGAGTCGGACGTCGACGCCTTCCTGGCGGTGCTGCCGGAAGCGGTGCGGGAGGTGCGCGCACAGCTCCGGGCGCCGGCCGGCGCGGACGGGGAGTCCGGCGGAGAGGGCGGCGCGGCGGCCGGCGGGGAGGCCGGCGGGCCGGAGGCCGCGGACCTCGGCCGCGAGGCGGCGCTCACCGTCGACTCACGCGGCAAGCGGTGCCCGATCCCGGTGATCGAGCTGGCGAAGGTGATCGACCGGGTGCCGGTGGGCGGCACCGTACTGCTGCTCGCCGACGACGAGGCGGCCCGGCTGGACGTCCCGGCCTGGTGCGAGATGCGCGGCCACGAGTACCTGGGCGCGCACGGCCACGCCTACCGGGTGCGCCGCAGCGCCTGAACCCGTCCGTCCCCGGCTCCCCGCCGGGGACGGACCCGCGCCGGGGCGCGTGCGCTCAGGCCAGGCAGGCCCGCACCTCGGCCGCGGCGTCCTCGCCGTAGGTCTTGGTGAAGCGCTCCAGGAAGTGGGAGCGCTTCAGCTCGTACTCCTGGGTGCCCAGCGTCTCGATCACCAGCGTGGCGAGCATGCAGCCGAGCTGCGCGGCGCGCTCCAGTCCGAGGTCCCAGGCCAGGCCCGACAGGAAGCCGGCGCGGAAGGCGTCGCCGACGCCCGTCGGATCGACCTTGGCCTCCTCCTCGGGGCAGGGGACGGTCAGGGCCTCCCGGCCCGCCCGCTCGATGCGGACCCCCTTGGAGCCGAGCGTGGTGACGCGGGCGCCGACCCGGTCGAGGATGTCCTGCGCGCTCCAGCCGGTCTTGGACTCCACCAGCCCGGCCTCGTACTCGTTGGTGAACAGGTAGGCCGCGCCCTCGGTGAGCCCGCGGATCTCCTCCCCCTCCATCCGGGCGAGCTGCTGGGAGTAGTCGGCGGCGAAGGGGATGGAGCGGGTGCGGCACTCCTCGGTGTGGCGCATCATCGCCTCGGGGTCGTCCGCTCCGATGTGGACCAGGTCCAGCCCGCCGACCCGGTCGGCGACCGTCTTGAGCTCGATCAGCCGGGCCTCGCTCATCGCGCCGGTGTAGAAGGTGCCGATCTGGTTGTGGTCGGTGTCGGTGGTGCACACGAAGCGCGCGGTGTGCAGGATCTCGGAGATGCGCACCGAGGCGGTGTCCACGCCGTGCCGCTCCAGCCAGGCGCGGTACTCCTCGAAGTCGGCGCCCGCGGCTCCGACGAGGATCGGGCGCACCCCGAGCTGGCCCATGCCGAAGCTGATGTTCGCGCCGACGCCGCCGCGCCGGATGTTGAGGGTGTCGGCCAGGAAGGACAGCGAGACCGTGTGGAGCCGGTCGCCGACGAGCTGGTCGGCGAAGCGGCCGGGGAAGGTCATCAGATGGTCGGTGGCGATGGAGCCGGTGACAGCGATACGCACGGCGGGCTGCTCCTGGGGAGGCGGGACTGCGGACACACCACGCTACTTCCTCGCCCGCCCCCTCACCTCCCGCCCCCGCCTCCCGTCCTCCCGCCCGCGCCTGCCCCCGCTGCCCCCGCGGCCGGGCCGGTGGAACCGTCCGCGGCCCCCTCCCGTCACATCGGCGCACGGTGGAAGACAGGCACCAGGTACGCGCGGCATGCGGACGCACGGTGCACGGAACCGAAGGAGCGATGCGGTGAGCGCCGACCACACCCCCGAACCCACCCGAACCCGGCGACGCGGGCTGACGACCGTCTCGGTGGCCCTCGCCGTCCTGCTGGCCGGAGGCGGCGGCGCGTACTGGGCCTCGACCGCCGGGAGCGGCGGGGCCTCGGACGCGGCCCGGCAGGGCGGCCGGGACAGGCCCGCGCCACTGGTCCTGGACGGCTACGGGCAGGACCGCGCGGCCTCGCCGGAGCGCGGGATCGCGCCCGGCGAGCCGGCCCCCGGCGGCCCGGTCTACAAGGCGTCGGGTCCCCTTCCCGACGGCCCGGCCTCGGCCCCGGCCTACCGGCCGGCCGGGAAGGTGGGCGAGGAGGACGTGGCCGGGCTGGCGAAGGCGCTGGAGGTGCGCGGCGAGGTCCGCGCGGAGGACGGCGCCTGGACGGTCGGCGGCGAGGACAGGAACCTCACCGTGGACGCCGCCTCCGGCGCCTGGTCGTTCACCGGCGCGGTGCCGCTGATGGCCGGGGAGGTCTCCGAGAAGGAGGCGAAGGAGGCGGCCCGTCCCGTCGTGGAGGCCCTCGGTCTGGAGGACGCCGAGGTGGACGCCGGGCAGGAGCGGGGCGGGCTGCGGATCGTACGCGTCGAGCCCCGGCAGGACGGACTGCCCGTACACGGCTGGACGACCGAGATCGGCGTCGGCCACAAGGGCGCGCTGGCCAGCGGCAGCGGGCGGGCGATCGGACTGGCGAAGGCCGCCGGGGGCGCCGGGTACCCGGTCATGGACGCCGAGGAGACCCTGGCCGCGCTCAACGAGCGCGGCGGCCGGGTGGACCTGGGCCTGAAGTGCGCCGAGCCCCCGCGCAAGGGCGGGGCGGAGCCGGGGACCGCCGGGCCGGGGGCCGGGAAGCCGCAGGACGTCCCGTCCGTCCCGCCCGCCGACGGCGATCCGGAGCGGCCGGGCGGCCCGGGCGGGGCCGAGCCCTGCGGCCCGGCCGGGGGCGGCGAGCCGGTGGAGGTGACGGGGGCGGCGTTCGGGCTGTCGGCGTACTCCTCGCGGGGACGCGAACTGCTCGTCCCCTCATGGCTGTTCGAGGTGGCGCCGAAGGGCGCGGAGACGCACACGGTGGTCCACCCGGCGGTGGAGCCGGAGTTCCTGGCGCCGCCCTCCCCCGGGGGCGACGAGCCCACCTCCGCGCCGGGCGGGCCGGGCCCGCGGCCCGAGGAGCGGATCAGGACCGCCACCTACGTCGAGGAGTACGGGCCGGAGGACCGCACGCTCACGGTCCACTTCTGGGGCGGGGTGTGCGACGAGTACCGCGCGAGCGCCGAGGAGAGCGCCGGGAAGGTGACGGTGCGGATCACCGGCGAGCCCCGGGAGCCCGGCAGGGCCTGTGTGATGGTCGCCAAGGACATGACCGTGGAGGTGGAGCTCGACGAGCCGGCCGGCGACCGCGAGATCCTCGACGAGGAGGGCGAGCGGCTGCCCGAGGGCGCTCCGGAGGAGTGAGCGGGCGGGCCGGTGCGGGCCGGCCCGCACCGGCCCCGCATGTCCCCGTGCGGCGTGCCGGAGAGGCGTGCCGAAGGCGGCGGTCCCGGATCGGTGGACCGCCGCCTTCGGCGTGTCGTGTGCGCCGGCTGCTGCCGGCGGGCGGCTCAGCTGAAGGAGTCGCCGCAGGCGCAGGAGCCCGTGGCGTTCGGGTTGTCGATGGTGAAGCCCTGCTTCTCGATGGTGTCGACGAAGTCGATGGAGGCACCGCCCAGGTAGGGGGCGCTCATCCGGTCGGTCACGACGCGGACACCGTCGAACTCCTTGACGACGTCGCCGTCCAGCGACCGCTCGTCGAAGAAGAGCTGGTACCGCAGGCCGGAGCAGCCGCCGGGCTGAACGGCGACGCGCAGGGCCAGGTCCTCGCGGCCCTCCTGTTCGAGCAGGCTCTTGACCTTCGCCGCGGCGGCGTCGGACAGGATGATTCCGTCAGTCGTCACAGCGGTCTCGTCCGATACGGACATCTGCTTCTCTCCCGGGTTGTACGGACTGCTCTGCCGCCTGCTCAACAGACGGCTTCCCGGTTTCATTCCAGGCCGGGCACGTCTTTGCGTCTTTCATGCTCGCACACCCGGTGCCCGGCGGTCACTTCCTCACACACGGCCGGCCGTGCGGAGGCGGGGATGCGTCACACTGACGCGATCGGCATCGTCAATATGACGTGAAGCGGTTATGATAGATAACGTCAATCCGACGAAAAGACCCGCTGAGCCGATGAAAGGGTGCGTGCCGTGAACACCGCCCCGCCTTCCGCCCCCGTCCCGGCCACCCCCGGGGACGCCCTGGACGTCCAGCCGACCCCGCTGGCCCTGCTCCTCCTCGGCCGCGACTCCGACCCGAGGAGCGAGCGCGGAGTGGAGTGCCCCGGCGACCTGCCCTCCCCGTCGGACCCGGACCTGGTCGAGCGCGCCCGCGCGGCGAAGGAGCGGCTGGGCGAGAAGGTCTTCGTGCTCGGCCACCACTACCAGCGCGACGAGGTCATCCGGTTCGCCGACGTCACCGGCGACTCCTTCAAGCTGGCCCGGGACGCGGCCGCCCGCCCGGAGGCGGAGTACATCGTCTTCTGCGGCGTGCACTTCATGGCCGAGTCCGCCGACATCCTCACCTCCGACCGGCAGCAGGTCGTCCTGCCCGACCTGGCCGCGGGCTGCTCGATGGCGGACATGGCCACCGCCGAGCAGGTCGCCGAGTGCTGGGACGTGCTGACCGAGGCGGGCGTCGCCGACTCCACCGTCCCGGTCTCGTACATGAACTCCTCGGCCGACATCAAGGCCTTCACCGGGCGGCACGGCGGCACCATCTGCACCTCCTCCAACGCCAGGCGGGCGCTGGACTGGGCGTTCTCGCAGGGTGAGAAGGTGCTGTTCCTGCCCGACCAGCACCTGGGCCGCAACACCGCGGTGCGGGACATGGGGATGTCCCTGGAGGACTGCGTCGTCTACAACCCGCACAGGCCGAACGGCGGCCTGACCGCCGAGGAGCTGCGGGCGGCGAAGATGATCCTGTGGCGCGGCCACTGCTCGGTGCACGGGCGCTTCACCCTGGACTCGGTGAACGACGTGCGCGAGCGCGTCCCCGGCATCAACGTGCTGGTGCACCCCGAGTGCCGCCACGAGGTCGTCGCGGCGGCCGATCACGTGGGCTCCACCGAGTACATCATCAAGACCCTGGAGGCCGCCCCGGCAGGCTCCAAGTGGGCCATCGGCACCGAGCTCAACCTGGTGCGCCGGCTGGCGAACCGCTTCGCCCCCGAGGGCAAGGAGGTCGTCTTCCTCGACCGGACGGTCTGCTTCTGCTCGACCATGAACCGGATCGACCTGCCCCATCTGGTGTGGGCGCTGGAGTCGCTGGCCGACGGCAAGGTCGTCAACCGCATCCAGGTCGACCCGGAGACCGAGAAGTTCGCCAAGCTGGCCCTGGAGCGGATGCTCGCCCTGCCGTGATCCCCGGGCCGTGATCCCCGGGCCGTGGTGCCCGGGGAATCCGGGCGGCGTGTGTGACCGGGTGCGGCGCGGTCGGCCAGGATGGCCGTCATGCTGCTGCGCCCGGTACGCGACCGCGACGACGACGCGCAGGCCGTGCGCTTCGTCGCGGACGCCGCCCTCCTGACACCGCCGTCCCCCTGCGCTCCGCCGCCCGGGGACGCGCCGCTGCCCGCCCCCGCCGTACGCCGCCTCCACCACGTCCGCCACCTGGCCCGTACCGATCCCGGCGGCTGCTGGCTGGCCGAGGACGCCGCCGGGCGCCCCGTCGGGGTCGTCCTGTCCGCGCGGCGCGAGGGCACCTGGGGGCTGTCGCTGCTCGCCGTGCTGCCCGAGGCGCGGGGCCGGGGCGTGGGCGGGGCCCTGCTGAAGCGCGCGCTGGAGTACGGCCGCGGCTGCCTGCGCGGGATCGCCCTCGTACCGCCCCACCCGGTCGCGGCCCGTGTCTGCCGCCGGGCGGGCCTGGAGCTGCATCCGGCCACCTGCCTGACGGGGGAGGTCTCGACCGCCTCGCTCGCCGCCCCCGACGGCGCGGTTGCCGAGGGCGGCCCCGGGGACCGCGACCTGATGGACTCGGTGGACCGGCGGCTGCGCGGCGGCGCCCACGGACCGGACCACGAGGAGCTGCCGCGCCACGCCAGGCTGCTGGTCACCGACGACTTCGCCGGCAGCGGCTACTGCTATCTCACCGAGGGCCCCGAGGTCCGGGTGGAGCTGCTGGGCGCCACCTCGCGGCGGCTGGCCACCCGGCTGCTGACCGCCGCCCTGGGCGTGGCGGGCGAGGGCCGCCGGGTGCGGATCGAGGGCCTGACCGCCGAGCAGCAGTGGGCGCTGGACGTCGGGCTGGCCGCGGGACTGGAGCCGGGGACCGCCGGCTGGGTGGGCCTGCGCGGGATGCGGCCGCCGTCGCCGTACGTCCCCTCCGCCGCGTTCCCGTAACGGCCGCCACCGCGGGCCGCCGCAGCGGGATCCCGCGGCCCCGCGGGGCTCCCCGGCCTCCTCAGGCGGGAGCGTCGGCGGGGAAGAGGCCGTCCTCGCCCAGCAGGGCTCGGACCTCCTCCAGTGTGGCGCCGGGCTCGGGCAGGATCAGCTCCGAGGGCTCCAGGGCGTCGTCCGGCAGCGGCGTGCCCAGCGAACGCACGGCGTCCAGCAGGGCGTTGAGGGTGCGGCGGAAGCCCGCCTCGTCACCGTGCTCCATCTCGTGGAGCAGTTCGTCGTCCAGCGCGTTCAGGCCGGGCAGATGGCTGTCGTCCAGCCTGACCTGCCCCTCCCCCATGATCCGTACGATCACGACGATCTCCTTCCGGGCTTCCCGGAGGCCGGGTGCCCGGTACGCCGGGGGTGATGCCCCCGGCGTACCGCTGCCGCTACTGCTTGTCGAAGCGGGGGGCGTCCTGGGACTGCGGCGCCTGCTGGGGCTGTGCGGCCTGGTCCTGCCCGCCCTCGATGGCCTGCCGGTCGCCGCCCGTGCCGCCCGCCAGCTCGGCCTTCATCCGCTGGAGCTCCAGCTCCACGTCGGAGCCGCCGGAGATGCGGTCCAGCTCGGCCGCGATGTCGTCCTTGGCCAGTCCGCTGGAGTCGTCAAGGGCTCCCGAGGCGAGCAGTTCGTCGATCGCCCCGGCCCGGGCCTGGAGCTGCGCGGTCTTGTCCTCGGCCCGCTGGACGGCCAGGCCGACGTCGCCCATCTCCTCGGAGATGCCGGAGAAGGCCTCGCCGATGCGGGTCTGGGCCTGGGCGGCGGTGTAGGTGGCCTTGATGGTCTCCTTCTTGGTGCGGAAGGCGTCGACCTTGGCCTGGAGACGCTGGGCGGCGAGGGTGAGCTTCTCCTCCTCGCCCTGGAGCGTCTGGTGCTGCTGCTCCAGATCGGTCACCTGCTGCTGGAGGGCGGCGCGGCGGGAGAGCGCCTCGCGCGCCAGGTCCTCGCGGCCGAGGGCGAGCGCCTTGCGGCCCTGGTCCTCCAGCTTGGCGGACTGGCCCTGTAGCTGGTTGAGCTGGAGCTCCAGCCGCTTGCGGGAGGTCGCGACGTCGGCGACCCCGCGGCGCACCTTCTGCAGCAGTTCGAGCTGCTTCTGATAGGAGTAGTCGAGCGTCTCGCGCGGATCCTCGGCCCGGTCCAGGGCCTTGTTGGCCTTCGCGCGGAAGATCATCCCCATACGCTTCATGACACCGCTCATGGGCTTCGCGCGCCCCCTTCGAAGACGGACTGAACCTCGCACACCGACAGGTCCCACCCTACGGGCCCTGCTTCCATTACCGCATTGTTCGGACCCGGATGTGCTCCTCCTCCAGGACGATCGGCGAACGGTGTTTCTCCCGCCCAGGAAGTAGCAGGGGGTACGGCGACCCGCCGTTGCCGGATCGTTCCCCGTGGGGGTGTGGGTCACACCTGGTCGCCCCGTACTCTTGGCGGTGTGTTCCGAAGCCGTTCTCGTGATGAGCAGACCGCGCCCCCCAGGGAGAGCGCGGAGCTGACCAAGCAGCGCCGCGACCCGCAGGCCCCCAAGGGCCGCCCCACGCCCAAGCGCAGCGAGGCCGAGGCGCTGCGCCGTGCCGTGGCCAAGCCGCCGGCCGACCGCAAGGAGGCCGCCCGCCGGGCCCGCGAGGCCCGCCGCCGCGGCGGCGACCAGGGCGAGGGCGGTCAGGGGACGGGCGGTACGGCGCACGGAGACGGTCATGATCGGAACGTAACGGCGTTCCGGCGCGATCGCGCGGGGTGCTGCTCTTGTCGGACTACCGTCACCCCCGGCCCGGGTGACACCCG
>NZ_JBKJFM010000088.1:0-24910 GCF_046614825.1 Streptomyces nanhaiensis | reverse complement strand
GCCGGGTGGAAGTGGTCAGGCAGGCGGGGGCGCGAGTCCGGGGCGTGCAGCGGGCCCTCGAACACCGGCCTGCCCTGGCCGACCAGCCAGCAGCGGAAGGAGTCGAAGGCGTCGTCGCCCGCCCCGTCCGGCAGCGCCCGGGCCGCGCCCCCCAGTTCGGGGGCGAGACGTACCACGCCCGGAACGGCGAGCGTCGCGGCGCCCACCGCGGTTCCGGCCTCCCCGGTGTCCGGGGCCTTTCCGCCGCCCGCCCGCTCCCCGGAGGGCTCCTCGGGCGGAGTCCCCTCGTCCGGCTCCTCCAGCAGCCCGGTGATCCGCAGGTCGACCGCCGCCACCACCAGCCCCAGACGGCTTTCCGCCGCTTCGGCCAGGGCCGCGCGCAGCCGCCCGGCCGCCGCCGGCAGCGGCTCCTCCGTGCCGGCCTCGAACTCCGCGGTGATCCTGACCGGGCCGGGCGGAAGCGCGCTGGGAGGCATCGGCACGGCCGGCCTCCCGCCCGCGCCGGGCTCGGCCGGGGAGAGCCGCAGCGTGCCCGGCCTCACCCCCGGCAGCCCGTCCGCCGCCCGCCGCAGCACACCGGCCGCGGCCCGCTCCGCGATCCAGGTGCCGTCCTCCGCCTCACCCAACGGGAGCAGCCGGCCGAAGCCGATCTGCCGCCGTACGGCCTGAGCCAACCGGTCCGTGGCCATGCTCTGCGCTCCTCTCCCGGCGTACCGGTGTCCTGCCGGATCCTCCGGTGCTCCTCGGTGCTCCGCCGGTGCTCTGCGGACTCCACCACCAACGGTGCCCAGCCTCCCGCCGCGGGCTCCCGACCGCCGCGTGCTTCCTCCATGCGGCGGTACATTCACGAGGAAAAAGGCGGCGAACGTGTCTAGCGTGGACATAGCGGAACGAATACTCCTGTATCGAAGGCAAGAGGTGACGGAGATGACGGAAGTCACGCAGCAGAACCGCCCGGGCCCTCCCGGCGGACGGCTCGGTGAGGGACGCGGCGCCGCGGACCCCCGGGCCCGAGGGAAGACCACGATCGCCGACGGCGTGGTGGAGAAGATCGCCGGCATGGCGGCCCGCGAGGTCGACGGCGTCCACGCGATGGGCGCCGGCATGAGCCGGACCTTCGGCGCGGTGCGCGACCGCGTCCCCGGCGGCGGTGGCGGCCAGTCCGTCACGCGGGGGGTGAAGGTCGAGGTCGGCGAGACCCAGGCGGCCGTCGACCTGGACATCGTGGTCGAGTACGGAGTGTCGATCACCGATGTGGCGAGCGACGTGCGCGAGAACGTCATCGGCTCGATCGAGCGGATGACCGGACTGGAGGTCGTCGAGGTCAACGTCGCGGTCGACGACGTCAAGCTGCCCGACGAGGAGCAAGAGGAAGAGCAGCCGGAGAGGCCGCGGCTGCAGTAGGGCGCCGCGGCCGCAGGGGTCCGGTGGAGCAGGAAGCTGAGGAGCGCACGATGAGCATGGCCGCAGTCGGCTTGATCGCCGGCATGGCGCTGGGCTTCGCCGGATACTTCGGCGGATTCTGGGCCTTCCTCCTGGTGGCGGTACTGGGCGCGGTCGGTTTCGTCGCCGGCCGGGTCCTGGACGGCGATCTGGAACCGGGGGAGATCTTCCGCTCCGGCGGCGGACGGCGGTGACCGGTGGCACAGGAGTTCCGCAAGGCGGAGACGTCCTGGGTGCCCGCGGCCGAGCGGGGGGCGACGAGGATCGCCGACCGGGTCGTCGCCAAGATCGCCGCACGGGCCGCCCGAGAGGCACTGGACGACGAGCAGGAGGCGTCCGGGGCCCCGCGCGTGGGGAGGGACCCGCGGGCGAGGATCGCCGTCCGCCGCCCTCCCGACCGGAACGGGCTGAACGGCGAGGCCCGGGTGGTGGTCGCCGTCGAGCTCCCCTACCCCTGCGACATCGGCGCGCGGTGCGGCACGGTGCGCAGACGGGTCGTCTCACGGGTGCGGGAACTGGCCGGTATGGCGGTCCGGCAGGTGACCGTCGAGGTGACACGGCTGCACACGGGACCGTCCGGCGGCCGGAGCGGAGGAAGGGTGCGGTGAGGACACGATGAGCCACGAGGCCCGGCGGCAGCCGGCTCCGGAGGGTGCCGCCGCCACGGACCCGGACGGCGGGGCGCCGCACTCTCCCGCTCCCTCCGACTCCGACGAGGGATCCTCCGAAGCGGATCGCCGGCCGGATGGCGGGGGCGGGGGAGGCGGAAGCACCCGGCGCTTCTGGTCGGCGCGGCGGATCCCCGCCGCGATCGTGGCGCTGGTCCTGACCGTGGCGGCGGCCGTGCTGCTGTACGAGGCCGGCGCCGCGAGCACCGGCGAGCCCCCCTCCGCCTGGCGGCGCGAGATCACCGCGGACCTGGCCACCCGGCCGCTCGACGACCCCTGGGCGATCGCCGGTGCGGCGCTCGCGGTCCTGCTGGGACTGTGGCTGGTGGTGCTGGCGGTCACCCCAGGACTGCGCGGTCTGCTGCCGATGCGCGGCGGCGCCTCCGACGGGGTGCGGGTGCGCGCCGGACTGGAGCGGTCCGCCGCCGAGGCGGTGCTGCACGACCGGCTGCTGGACGTGCCCGGGGTGCGGTCGGTCCGGGTGAAGGCCGGGCGGCACCGCGTCCGGGTGCGGGCCCGGGCGCACTTCCGGTCCCTGGAGGAGGTGCGGGGGGATCTGGACAGGGCCCTGGACGACGGTGTGGGGCAACTCGGGCTCGCCCGGCGGATGCGGCGGTCGGCCCGGGTACGGCGCCCGACCAAGGACTGAGGAAGGGCTGGGTGGAGCGGATGCTCACGGTGGTGAACCGGATCCTGCTGGGACTGGTGGGGCTGGCGCTGCTGCTGCTGGGGCTGGCGGCCCTGCTGGGCGGGCTCGACCTCCAGCGGCGCTGGGGCCTCGACCTGCCCTCGGGCCTGCCCTGGGACGGACCGGAGGAGGTGCCGCTCGGGCGCGGGGAGCCCGCCTGGTGGCAGGACGCGGACTGGTGGCGGTGGCTCCTGGCGATCGGTGTGCCCGCCCTCGCGCTCCTGCTCGCCCTGTGGTGGCTGTCGGCCCAGTTGTGGCGGCAGCGGCCGGACACGGTACTGGTCGACAGCGGGGACGGGTACGGCGCCCTGGTCGGGACGCGGACCCTGGAGGACGCCGTGGCCGAGGAGGCCGAGGCCCTGCCGGGCGTGGAACGGGTCCGGGTGAGGATGGGACGCCGCCGTGCCGGGGTACGGGCCCGGATCGCGCTGGCGGCGGCCGCCCACGCGAGCCCCGCCGAGACCGTCGCGCGCCTGCGGGACGAGGCGCTGGAGCACGCCCGGGTGTCGGCGGGGCTCGACCGGCTCGCGGCGGAGGTCCGGCTGCGTCCGGCGCGGCGGCGGACCGGCGGCCGGGTGAGCTGAGGGACCGGGCCGGGACACCGGGCCGGGGGATGCCGCCCCGCCCCCGAGGGACGCCCCGCCGTCCCCGGCGGCGTCGCCCCGGGGACGGCGGCGGGTCGCTCAGAAGCCGCGGCGGGCGCCGCCGTCGACCTGGAGCATCACACCGGTGACGTACGAGGCGGCGGGGGAGAGGAGGAACGCGGCCGCCCTGCCGAACTCCTCCGGGGTGCCGTAGCGGCGCAGCGGGATCGCGGCCGAGCTCCGCTCACGAGCGGCGTCGGCGTCCCCGGTCATGGCGTCCAGACTGCGCACCCGGTCGGTGTCGATGCGGCCCGGCAGCAGCCCGACGACCCGGATGCCGCGCGGCCCCACCTCGTCCGCCAGCGACTTCGCGAAACCGGCCAGCCCCGGCCGCAGCCCGTTGGAGACCGTCAGGCCGGGGATCGGCTCGTGCACCGAGCCGGAGAGGACGAAGCCGATCACCCCGCCCTCGCCCAGCCGCGCGGCCGCGGTGCGGGCCAGCCGCACCGCCCCCAGGAAGACCGTCTCGAAAGCCGACTGCCACTGGTCGTCGGTGACCGTCTCATGGGAGCCTGCCGGCGGTCCGCCGACGCTGATCAGCACCCCGTCCAGACGTCCGTAGCGCTCGTGGGCCGCCGTCACCAGGCGGTCTGCCGCGGCCGGGTCGGCGTTGTCCGCCACCATGCCGAAGGCGTCGCCGCCCAGCCGTCCGGCGGCCTCGGCCACCGTCTCCTCGCTCCGTCCGGTGACGATCACCTTCGCGCCGTCGGCGGCCAGCTCGCGGGCGGCGGCGAAGCCCAGCCCGCGAGTGGCGCCGGTGACGAGGTACACCCTGTCCTGCAGTCCGAGATCCATGGGATCAGTCTGCCGGTCGGTGCGCCGCCCCGGCACCGGAGGGGGTCGGAGCCGGCCGTCCGGCCGGGGCCCCGCCGTCCGCCCGCCCGTCCGCGGGCCTGTTCGCGGCGCCGTCCGCCTCCGCCTCCCCCTCCGCCCCGGAGGCCCGCGCCAGGCGGTCCCGGCGCTCGCGGCGGACCAGCACCACCCAGCCGACGGGCACGGCGACGGCGAACAGCCACCACTGGAACGCGTACGCCAGATGCGGGCCGATGCCGCTGCGGTCCGGCTCGGGAAGGAGCTGGGGCTGCTCACCGGAGGGCTCGGGCGAGGTCTCCTCCAGCGCCACGTAGCCGCCCAGGACCGGCCGGTCCAGCTCCTCGGCCATCCGCGCGCTGTCGATCAGCATCACCTGGCGGGGCGGCAGCCCCTGCTTGTCCTTGACGCCGCCGCCGGCCTCCTCGTCGGCCATCAGCCGCCCGGTCACGGTGACCTCGCCGGAGGGGGGCGCGGGCACCTCGGGGAACCGCGTCAGATCCTCACCCGCCGGAACCCAGCCGCGGTTGACCAGCACGGCCGTGCCGTCCTCGCGGACCAGCGGGGTCAGGACGTGGTAGCCGATGCTCCGGCCGTCCTCGCCGGTGCGCTGGCGCACGACCCTCTCGCCGCCGGTGTCGTAGACGCCGGTCGCCGTCACCCGGCGGTACCGGTCGGCGTCGGCCGGGCCGCGCCCCGGGGCGGCCAGCTGCCCCACGGGCACCGGATCGGCGGCCAGGCTCTCGGCCACCAGCTCGTTGCGCGCCACCCGGTCCTCGTGCCGGTGCAGCTGCCAGAAGCCGAGTCTGACCATGCCCGGGATCAGCAGGAGTGCGACGAGGGTGAGCACCACCCACTGCCGGGACAGCAGGAAGCGGTACGCGGCGGCGGGCGGTGCGGACGATACGGGTGGCACAGTCATCGACGGTACCCCGCCGGCCGTCACTCCTCCGGAGCGGGGGCCACCTCCCGCAGCAGTTGGGTGAAGGCCGCCTCGTCGATCACCGGGGTGCCGAAGGCGCGCGCCTTGGCGACCTTGGAGGTGCCGGAGCCGGGGTCGTTGGTGACCAGGAGGCTGGTGAGGCGGGAGACACCGCTCGCGATGTGGAGCCCGGCCTCCACCGCCCTGTCCTCCAGCAATTCCCGGTCCACGGAGGTGTCCCCGGAGATCGCCACCCGCATGCCCTGGACCAGCGGCTTGCCCGGCTCGTACCGGCCGGGGTTGGGGTACGGGCAGGGGGGACGCCTGCGCGAGGGGCGCCAGCTGCCGGCGTAGGGCCGCGAGACCGGCCCGCCCGGGGCGCCGGAGGCGGTGCTCGGGGAGGTGATGGAGTCGGTCCACTCGGTCAGCTGCCGGCAGGCCAGCAGGGGCAGGCGTATACGGCCGGCGGCCGCCAGGTGCAGGCTCGGCCGGAACGCCTCGGCCAGCACCCGGGCGTCGTCCAGCGCGTGGTGCGCCCGGCGCTGGACGACGCCGTAGTGCGCGGCGAGGGTCTCCAGCCGGTGGTTGGCCAGCGGCAGGTCCAGCTCCTTGGACAGGGCGATGGTGCACAACCGCTGCCGCACGGGGACCGGCAACCTGGCACGGGCGTACTCGCGGGCGATCATCGACCAGTCGAAGACCGCGTTGTGCGCGACCAGCACCCGGCCCCGCAGCCGTTCGGCGAACTCCTCGGCGATCTGCGGGAAGAGCGGTGCGTCGGCCAGCATCTCGCTCGTCAGCCCGTGTATCCAGGTCGGCCCGGGATCCCGCTGCGGGTTGACCGGGGTGTACCAGTGGTCGATCACGTCACCCCGTGCGTCCAGCCGGTAGACGGCCGCGGAGACTATGCGGTCGTCCCGGGCGAGCCCCGTGGTCTCCACGTCCACCACCGCGTAGGCGTCGGGGTATTCGGTGGGCCAGGCCGGGGTGCCTGACTGCGCTGCGGGCCGCGCTTCGGCCGCCGACTGGTCATCGAGCATGGTTCCAGAGAATACGGGCCGCCACTGACACCTCCGCATCACCGCAGGTCACTCCCGGTGAGCGGAGTTACTGACGGACCGTCTCGCATACTTGTCGGTAACAGACCCTGGCCGCCGGCTCCGGGCGGTCCTACGGTGCCTCCATGCCGAGCGTGCCGAACCTCCCCGATGTCGTGCTGTGGTCCATACCCGCCTTCCTCCTGCTGACGGTCCTGGAGATGGTCAGCTACCGCCTGCGTCCCGGGGAGCCGGACGGCCCCGTGGCCGGCTACGAGACCAAGGACGCCGCCACCAGCCTCTCCATGGGCCTGGGCAGCCTCTTCTTCGACGCACTGTGGAAGATCCCGATCGTGGCGGTCTACTCGGCGGTCTACGAGCTGACCCCGCTGCGGATCCCCGTCGAGTGGTGGACCCTGCTGCCGATGCTCCTGGCGCAGGACTTCTTCTACTACTGGTCCCACCGCGGCCACCACGTCGTCCGCATCCTGTGGGCCTGCCACGTGGTGCACCACTCCAGCCGGAAGTTCAACCTCACCACCGCGCTGCGCCAGCCCTGGACGTCCCTGACCGGCTGGCCGTTCTACCTGCCGCTGATCGCCCTCGGCATGCACCCGGCCGTGCTCGCCTTCTGCCACTCGGTCAACCTGGTCTACCAGTTCTGGATCCACACCGAGCGGATCGGCAGACTGCCGGGGCCGGTCGAGGCCGTCTTCAACACGCCCTCGCACCACCGGGTCCACCACGCCTCCCAGGGCAGCTACCTGGACCGCAACTTCGGCGGGATCCTCATCGTGTGGGACCGGCTCTTCGGTTCCTTCGCGCCCGAGACCGAGCCGTGCGTCTACGGGCTCACCAAGAACATCGACACCTACAACCCGCTGCGCGTGGCCACCCACGAGTACGCGGCGATCGCCCGCGACCTGCGGGCGGCGCGCGACTGGCGCGAGGCCGCCGGGCGGCTCTTCCGCGGGCCCGGCTGGCAGCCGGAGGCACCCGGACAGGCCCTGGGCGCCTCGCGGACGGCGGTGACGGCGGAGAGGGCGGGAGGGGCGAAACGGGCGGAAGGGGCCGGGCCCACCGGGCCCGACCCCTCGGCGTCCGCCGCTTCCTGACGGACCGCCGGCTTTGCGGCGGGGACGGCCGCCCGGCTACTCGACGGCGTCCAGGGCGTCGACGATGCCGTGGCCGTAGAAGCCGTTGACGCGCTCGCCGCCCTCGCAGGTGGAGTCCTCGACGCCGTTGCCGTCCGGGTCGTAGGTCTCCGGGCAGCCGGGGTTGTCCGCCTGCGCCTTCATCATGAGCTGGAGCATCGCCGGGCTCGCCCAGGGGTGCTTGCTCTTGAGCAGCGCCGCCACGCCCGCGACGTGCGGGCTGGCCATCGAGGTGCCCTGCAGGAAGGCGTAGGAGCCGTTCGGCATGGTCGACAGGATCCGGCCGTTGCCCGACGGGGTGTCCGGGATCTGGAACCGGTCGCCGCCCGGCGCCGCCACGTCGGCGACCCGGTGGCCGTAGCTGGAGTAGTACGACTTCAGGTCCTGCACGCCCGTGGCCGTGACCGTCACCACGCCCGGCAGCTGGGTGGGCAGGTCCAGGCACTCCGACGGGTCGATGGTGCGCTCGACCGGGGTGGTGTCGTTCGGGCTGGAGCCGTCGACGATCGCGTCGGAGGCGAGGTCGTGGTTGGAGTTGCCCGCCGAGGCGACGTGCAGCGTGCCCCTGCGCTCGGCGTGGCGCGCGGCCCGGCGGATCGCCTCCACGACCGCGCCCTGGTCGGCGTCGTCCTCGCAGTTGTACAGGTAGGGGTCGACGTAGTAGCTGTTGTTGGTGATCTCCACGCCCTTGTCGGCCGCGAAGACGAACGCGCAGATCACGGCCTCCGGGTAGAAGAGGCTGGTGTCGGGCTCGCTCACCTTGATGGAGGAGACCTTCACACCCGGCGCCACGCCCGCCACGCCGATGCCGTTGCGCGCCGCGGCGATGGAGCCCGCGACGTGCGTGCCGTGGTAGTCGCCGTCGGTGTACGGGCGCCAGGCGCCCTCGGAGGTGTCGGCCACGCCGCCGACGCAGTTCGCCGACTGGCCCGCCGAGAAGTTCGGGGCCAGGTCAGGGTGGGTGTCGTCCACACCGGTGTCGATGACCGCGACGGTGACCTTGTCGCTGCCCGGGTTGACCTTCGCGGCCTCGTCCGCGCGGATGGCGCGCAGCCCCCACAGGTCGGCCTCCATCGGCTCACCCTCGGAGGCGGCCGTGGCCGCGCTGGTGCGGGCCGCCTCCGCCACGTACTGCGGGGCGCCGACCTCGGTCGTGCCCGCCGCCCTGAGCGGCGCGGTGCGGGTGGCGCCGGCGGAGTGCACCCCGCGCACCTCGCGCATCCGCTCCGCGAAGCCGGGGTTCGCCGAGTGGACGACGATCACGCCGATCTCCCGGTGCGTGACGACGACCGTGCCGCCCGCCCTGGCTATCTCCCGCTCCACCCGCCTGATCGTGCCGGGGTGGGAGGAGGTGTTGACCACGTACGACAGCTGCTCGCCGTCCGCGGCCGCCGCCGCGGCCGCCGGAACGCCGGCTTCCTGGGCCAGCGCCGTGCCGGCGCCCGGCAGCAGGGCCAGGGAGGCGGTCAGCGCCAACCCGACCGGCACCGCGATGGCGCGGCGTCGGCTGGAGGGTCTCGATGCCATGGGTTCTCCGTGTCTGTGTGAGCGCAGGGGTTCTCAACAACCCGTTCGGTTATCGGATTTGACCGTACGGATGTATGACGACGGAAGCTATCGCTCACATGGGGGGAGCGGCAATGGCCGAACCGTTCACCGGGGGCCGGACGCCCGTTCCCGCCGTGCCGCCCCCGACGGACCGCGCGGGCGTCGCGTACGCTGCGAGGCAGATGTCCAACCGTGGGAGGGTGCTGTCGGCATGCTGCTGGACACCTACGGCCGGGTCGCCACCGATCTGCGCGTGTCGCTCACCGACCGGTGCAATCTGAGGTGCACCTACTGCATGCCCGAGGAGGGCCTGAAGTGGCTCGCCAAGCCCGAGCTGCTCACGGACGACGAGATCGTCCGCCTGGTCCGCGTCGCCGTGACCGTGCTCGGTGTGGAGGAGGTGCGCTTCACCGGCGGCGAGCCGCTGCTGCGGCCGGGGCTGGTGGGCATCGTCGAACGCTGTGCCGCCCTGGAGCCGCGTCCGAAGCTGTCGCTGACGACCAACGGCATCGGCCTGGAGCGCACCGCCGGGGCGCTGCGCGCGGCCGGCCTGGACCGGGTCAACGTCTCCCTGGACACCCTCGACCCCGAGGTGTTCCAGCGGATGACCCGCCGCAGGCGCCACGCCGACGTCCTCGCCGGCCTGGCGGCCGCCCGCGCGGCGGGGCTCTCGCCGGTCAAGGTCAACGCCGTGCTGATGCCGGGCCTCAACGAGGCGGAGGCCCCCGACCTGCTCTCCTGGGCCGTCGAGAACGACTACGAGCTGCGTTTCATCGAGCAGATGCCGCTGGACGCCCAGCACGGCTGGCGCCGCGAGGGCATGATCACCGCGGGCGACATCCTCGCCTCCCTGCGCACCCGTTTCTCCCTCACACCGGAAGGGGAGGACAGCCGGGGCTCGGCGCCCGCCGAGCGCTGGATCGTCGACGGCGGTCCGCACCGCGTCGGCGTGATCGCCTCCGTCACCAGGCCCTTCTGCCGTACCTGCGACCGCACCCGGCTGACGGCCGACGGCCAGGTCCGCACCTGCCTCTTCGCCCGCGAGGAGTCGGATCTGCGCGGCGCGCTGCGCGCGGGGGCGGACGACACCGAGATCGCCCGGCTGTGGAAGGCGGCGATGTGGGGCAAGAAGGCGGGCTCCGGTCTGGACGATCCGTCCTTCCTCCAGCCCGCCCGCCCGATGTCAGCGATCGGCGGCTGACCCCTCGGGCTCCTCCCCGCCGTCCCGGTCCCCTCCGGCCTCCCGGGTCTCCCAGTCGGAGAGGGACACCACGTCCTTCAGGAAGCCCCGCACCCCCAGGAACCGCGACAGGTGCTCGCGGTGCTCCTCGCACGCCAGCCAGGTCTTGCGGCGCTCCGGGGTGTGCAGCTTGGGGTTGTTCCAGGCCAGTACCCACACGGCGGCCTCACGGCAGCCCTTGGCGGAGCAGACGGGAACGGCGGGGCCGGGCGGGGGGACGGTCACGGGATCGGTCACGGCCCCATCCAAACACGGCGACGCCGGGCAGCCACGGGGGGAGCCGCCCGGCGTCGGTCTGTCGCTCCGACGGGGGATGCGGAGCGTGTACGCAGTATGGCACGTGCACCCATCACCAGGGGACCGGAACAACGTGATTGATCTGAGGTTTTCCTGAGCTTCCCGGCCGGGGCGGATCAGTCGCGCCGGCGGGGTCCCGGGCGGCTCGGCTCCTGCCCCGGTTCCGCACGCCGGTACTCCCGGGCGCCCGGGGCCTGCTCACGGCCTGGCTCCGCCTCGTGATCCGGCTGCTGCCCGCCCTCCGGTACGTCCGGTTCCACTGGATCCTGCCGTATCGTGCGCACCCGCGGAGCCGGCTCGCCCTCTTCGGTGTCCGCCCGGCGGTCCGCCGGCCCCAGCGCCTGCCGGGGCGGCGCGGAGACGAGGGAGTCGGGGAGCGCGGGCGTGTTCTCCCGCCCCGCGTTGGCGATCACCACCGCCACGTACGGCAGGGTCGCGCCGAGCACCAGGGCCGCCACGGCGAGCGGACGCTGCACGTTCCACAGCACCACGGTCAGCAGGACCGCCGCGGTGCGCACCAGCATCGAGATCACATAGCGCCGCTCCCGGCCCCGGACATCCTCCGCCAGCCCCTGGCGGGCTCCGGTGATCCGGAACACCTCGGGACCGCGCTGCCTGCGCCTCACAATCACCACCTGCTCCTGCGGCCGGTACCCGGGAGCGTTCCCGCCTGGTTCCCGGCCTTTTCAACACTACGCCCCGACTCCACCGCATACGACGCCGGGCAGGGGGCACCCGATGCGCCAGGGAGGGCTCCCACCCGGACGGCTCAGCGGCCGTACGGCAGAGGCGTCCCACCGCACGAACCGAACGCGCTGCGCACGGAGCGCACCGCACGAGGAGGCGACATGAGCTGGTTGTGGGCGATCATCGTGGGTCTGGTCCTGGGTGTGCTGGCCCGCGCCATCCTTCCCGGCAGGCAGAACATCCCGCTGTGGCTGACCGCCATCTTCGGAATCATCGGCAGCGTCATCGGGAACGCCGTGGCCAGTGGGATCGGGGTGGCGGACACCGCGGGCATCGACTGGATCCGGCACCTGCTCCAGCTTGCCGGAGCCGTTCTGATCGTCGCGCTGGGTACACCCCTGTACGCCAAGGTCAGGGGTGGCAGCAGGCGGACGGCCTGACGGGACGCACCCGCCGGCGGAAGGGGGCGGCGCCCACGAGGCGCGCCGCCCCCTTCCGCTTGCTCCGTCTCCGGCTGCCGGCCGCCCGCCGCCGGGCGGCCGGCAGCCGGACACGGCCGCGTCACACCCCCCGGACCTCGGCCACCTTGCGGCCCGCCTTGAGGTAGACCGCCCCCGATACCCCGGCCTGGGCCAGCTTCTCCGGGACGACCTCCCCCAGCGGGCGCAGCGCGTCGGCCTCCGACAGCACGACGGCCCGCTGGCCGGAGTCCGTCTCGACCACCAGCCGCAGCCCGTTCTGCTTGGCGACGCGCCGGGCGGCCGACGCGCTCGGAGTGAACTCCAGCACGGTCGCCAGGATCGCGGTGACGCCCTTGTCCCCGTGCTCGGCGGCGTCCACCACCGGCAGGCTCTCCACGTCGGAGAAGGACTTCCTCGAGAACTGCGCGGTGAACCCCGCACGGGCCGCCATCGCCGCCTTCAGACCGTGGAGCGCGGTGACGACCTCGCCCGCCAGGACCTTCTTCAGGTCCATGGGGTGCAGCGTGCCCTTCTCGATCCGGGTGGTGACCTGGTCGATCTCGCTGTCCGCCCACTCCGTCCAGGCCCGCAGGTACGGCACCATCAGCCGGTCGGGAATCGACATGATCTTGCCGAAGACATCGTCGGCCGACGAGTTCAGCGCGATGTAGTTGCCCTTGGACTTCGACATCTTCGCGCCCGAGCCGTCCGTGCCCTCGATCAGCGGCACGGTGGTGATCATCTGCGGCTTCTTGCCGTAGACCTCCATCACCTTCCGGCCCATCTGCATGTTCAGCAGCTGGTCCACGCCGCCCAGCTCGATGTCGGCGTCGATCTCGGCGGAGTCGATGGCCATCGCCACCGGGTAGATCAGCTCCGACATCGTCAGCCCGTGCCCGGCCGAGAGCCGGTTGCGGAAGTCCTCGCGCTGCAGCAGGGAGGAGGCCGGGATCTGGGACAGGATGCCGATCAGCTTCGGCAGGGCGATGCCGGCCAGCCACTCGCTGTTGTGGCGGAAGTGCACCCGCTCGAAGTCGAAGAACGGCTTCACCTGGTCCCGGTAGCCGGCCAGGTTGCGGGCGATGTCCTCGTCCGTCAGCGGCGGCCGCTCCGAGGAGCGGCCCGAGGGGTCGCCGATCTTGGCGGTGATGTCACCGATGATCAGCGTGACGTCATGGCCCATCCGCTGGAAGCGGCTCAGGACGATCATCGGCACCGTGTGGCCCAGGTGCACGTCCGCCGCCGTCGGGTCGATGCCCAGCTTGACGTTGAGTCCGTGCCCGGCCTGCCGCGCGGCCTCGATCCGCTCGGCCAGGCCCTCCACCGACGGCAGGACGTCCACCGCCCGGCCGGCGATCAGCTCCGCCTGCTCCCGGGCCGGCAGGTCCGTCAGGTCCAGATAGCGGCGGGCGCCCGTCTCCGCGAGCAGCCGCTCGACGGTCTCGTCGGAGGAGAGGTCCTGGGCCAGCAGTTCGCCGGCACGCTGCACGGAGTCGCCGAGGCGTGTCACGTTCGTTCCCGGTGATCGAATCGGATGGTTGGCTGACGCGGTCGTCGTGGTGGTCCCGGTCGGTTCCGGTCGGTTCCGGTAGGAGTCTATGCCGCTCACACACCCCGGCTTACGGAGCTCATGTTGAAGTCCGGCACGCGCAGGGCGGGCATCGCCGCCCGTGTGAACCAGTCCGACCACTCGCGCGGCAGGGTGCGCTCGGTCCGGCCCGCCTCGGTGGCCCTGGACAGCAGGTCGACCGGCGACTCGTTGAAGCGGAAGTTGTTCACCGCGCCCGTGACCTCGCCGTTCTCCACCAGGTAGACGCCGTCGCGGGTCAGCCCCGTCAGCAGCAGCGTCGCCGGGTCCACCTCGCGGATGTACCACAGGCAGGTCAGCAGCAGGGCCGGGCCGTCGTGCCCGGAGCCGGCGACCATCTCCTCCAGCGACGCGGTGCCGCCCGCGTCCAGGACCAGGTTGTCGATCCCGGGCGCCACCGGCAGGCCCGTCAGCTCCGCCGAGTGCCGGGTGGTCAGCAGGTGGCGCAGCTCGCCGTCGCGCATCCAGTCGGTGGCGCGCAGCGGCAGGCCGTTGTCGAAGACGGAGGCGTCGTCGCCGGAGGAGTGCGCGATCACGAACGGCGACGCCTCCAGGCCGGGGGCGCCCGGATCGCTGTAGAGCCTCAGCGGCAGCTCCGACAGCCGCTCGCCCACCCGGGTGCCGCCGCCGGGCCTGCTGAACACCGTGCGCCCCTCGGCGGCGTCACGCCCCGCCGACGACCACATCTGGTAGATCAGCAGGTCCGCCACGGCACTGGGCGGCAGCAGCGTCTCGTACCGCCCGGCCTCCAGTTCCACCTGCCGCCCGGCCCACTCCAGCCGCCGCGCCAGCTCCGCGTCCAGCGCCCGCGGGTCGACGTCGGCGAAGTCGCGGGTGGCCCGCCCCGCCCACGCCGACCGGGTGCGGTCGGGGGACTTGGCGTTGACCTCCAGGGTGCCGGTGGGCTGGTCGTGGCGCAGCCGCAGCCCGGTGGAGGTCCCCAGGTAGGTGGAGACCATCTGGTGGTGGGCGAAGCCGTACAGCTCCCTGCCCTCGGAGCGGGCCCGCGCGAAGGACTCGCCCAGCGCCGGGGCGAAGGAGTCGAACACCGACGAGGAGGTCTCGGCAGGGGCGTCGGTGAAGTCGGCGGAGGCGGGCACGCCCTCCACCAGCGGCCGTGCGTCCTCGGCCGGACCCGCCGTGCGCGCGGCCTCCTCCGCGGCCCGCACCAGCGGCTCGATGTCGTCGTCGGTGACGGCCGAGCGGGAGACCACCCCCGACGCCGTCCCCTCGGAGCCGTCGACGGTCGCGACGACGGTGAGGGTGCGGCCGCGGGTGACGCCGTTGGTGGTCAGCGCGTTGCCCGCCCACCGCAGGTTGGCGGTGGACTCCTCGTCGGCGAGGACCACGCAGCCGTCGGCCCGCGACAGCGCCAGGGCGCGCTCGACGACCTCGTGAGGGGCGGGGGACTTCGTCATCGACCGGCCTCCTGGGCGGTGTTGAGGATGTTGACGCCGCGGAAGAGCGCGGAGGGGCAGCCGTGCGAGACGGAGGCGACCTGGCCCGGCTGGGCCTTGCCGCAGTTGAACGCGCCTCCGAGCACATACGTCCGCGGCCCGCCCACGGCCTCCATCGAGCCCCAGAAGTCGGTGGTGGTGGCCTGGTAGGCCACGTCGCGCAACTGCCCGGCGAGCCGTCCGTTCTCGATCCGGAAGAAGCGCTGCCCGGTGAACTGGAAGTTGTGGCGCTGCATGTCGATCGACCACGAGCGGTCGCCGACCACGTAGATCCCCCGCTCCACCCGGGAGATCAGCTCCTCGGTGGACGGCCCGTCCGGATCGGGCCGGAGCGAGACGTTCGCCATGCGCTGCACGGGGACGCTGGAGGGGGAGTCGGCGTAGGCGCAGCCGTTGGAGCGGCCCAGCCCGGTCAGCTTCGCCATCCGCCGGTCGAGCTGGTAGCCGACCAGGATCCCGTCCCTGACCAGATCCCAGGACTGCGCCTCGACGCCCTCGTCGTCGTAGCCGACGGTGGCCAGTCCGTGCTCGGCGGTGCGGTCGCCGGTGACGTTCATGACGGGCGAGCCGTACCTCAGCGTGCCCAGCAGGTCGGGCGTGGCGAAGGAGGTGCCCGCGTACGCCGCCTCGTAGCCCAGGGCCCGGTCCAGCTCGGTGGCGTGGCCGATCGACTCGTGGATCGTCAGCCACAGATTGGAGGGGTCGACCACCAGGTCGTAGGAGCCCGGCTCCACGCCGGGCGAGCGCATCTTCTCGGCCAGCAGCTCCGGGATGCGGGCCAGCTCCGCGTCCCAGTCCCAGCCGGTGCCGGTCATGTACTCCCAGCCCCGGCCGGCGGGCGGGGCCAGGGTCCGCATCGAGTCGAAGTCGCCGGAGTCGGTCACGGACACGGCCGTCAGCTCCGGGTGCAGACGGACGCGCTGCTGGGTGGTGACGGTACCGGCGGTGTCCGCGTAGAACTTGTTCTCCTGCACGGTCAGCAGCGAGGCGTCCGCGTGGGAGACGCCGTCCGCCCCCAGCAACCGCTCGCTCCACAGGGCCAGCAGGGCGGTCTTCTCCGCGTCCGGCACGTCGAACGGGTTGACCTCGTAGGAGGAGACCCAGGTGCGCTCCCCGTGCACCGGCTCGTCCGCCAGTTCCACCCGTCCGCCCATCGCCCACCGGTCCGAGGCCGAGGCGTTCCGCGCGGCCGCGCCGGCACCGGCCGCCTCGGCGACCCTCGCCGACAGCTTCGCCATCTCCACGGCCCGGCCCGCCGTCTTCGCGGCGGCGTCCATCGTCAGATCCACCCCGGAGGCGAAACCCCACGCGCCGTTGTGCACCACGCGCACCGCGTACCCGGCGTCGGTGATGTCCGAGGACCCGGCCGGCTTCGCGTCGCGCAGCCGCCAGGAGGCGCTGCGGTTCCGCTCGAAACGGAAGTCGGCGTGCTCGGCCCCCAGAGCCCGGGCCCGCGCGAGCGCCGCGTCGGCGAGCGCGCGCAGCGGCAGCGCGAGGAAGGACTCATCGATCTCGTGCACCACTGACGCTCCTCCTTGTCGATGCATGACCGCAGTGAACCATGCCCCGCCGGCCGGCCGCGGCCGATAAACGACACCCGCGGCCCTGCCCGTGCCCCGGCCGGTGCGGGCCTATCCTGGCGGCTGAAGGGGCAGGGGATATGGAAGCACCGGGGGAGGGGCGTATGGGCGACGGGGACGGGAGCCGGCCGGACTTCCCGTGGGTGTGGCTGCTGCCGCAGCTCGCCGTACTGGCGGGACTGGTGGCCTGGGGCGCCGCGGTGTATCCCGGCCTGCCGGAGAAGGTGCCGCAGCACATCGGCCCCGGGGGGATCGACGCCTGGGCGGACAAGTCCGTCGCAGCGGTCTTCGCCCCCGTCCTCGTCTACGCCGGGACCGTCGTGGTGATGGCCGCCTCCTCGGCGGCGGTGCTGCGGGTGCGCCCCGTGAACGAACTCGCTCCCGGCGAGCGGGTCTCCTCCCTGGTCAACCGCCCCTCCAGCCGTGCCTCGGCGCTGCGGACGGCCAGGGCCACGCTCCAACTGGGCTTCTGCATCGGCCTGTCCATCGCCGTGACGTGCGCTGTGATGTGGCGCACCGAACCGGACCCGCACGTGCCCGCCTGGCTGCTCCCCGCGGTGCTCGCCCCGGTCGCGCTCGGCCTGGTGGCCGTTCTGGCCGCGGCCGTCCGGGACCGCCGCGACCGGCGCAAGTGACCCGGTCTCCGGTGTGTTCCCGCGGCGCGCCGGGGTACTCGCGGCCGGACCGGGCCGCGGTCCGGCCGCCGGAACGCGGGAACCGCAGGAAGGAGCGCGCCGTGAGCGACTACTCAGGGCCCTACGACGGCAGGCAGCACGACCCGTCCGAGATGAGGAGCGGTACGGACAGGGGGAGGAAGGAGGGGGAGAAGGAGCGGCGCCCCGAAGGGCAGGAGCGGCCCGCACGGACCGGACGCGAACGCCCCGGGGACGAGGGCGAGGGCGAGGAGGTCGGAGAGGGGGACCGGGGCCCGGACGCCGGTCCCGCCGTCACCGGGCCGCCGCCGGCCCAGGAGAGCTGATCCGGGGCCACCGGCCCCGCTCCACCGGCCTTCCGTGCCCTCCGGTTACCCGGCGGGGTCTTGAACCCGGGTGCCCGGGGCGCAGCCGAAGGGCTTGGGGATGCGCAGCGGCTCCCCGAAGGGCGTGGTCAGCCGCGGGCCGTAAATCCGCTGGGGCGAGCGCCGGAACACCGCGGCGGCCTGCTCCTCCATGTCCGGCAGCAGGCACACGGGTACGCCGCCGCGGCCGTACGCCGAGACCTTGCCGGTCCGGTCGGTCCGGCCGGTCCGGTCGGTCTCGCGTGTGGAGCCGGAGGCAGGCCCCGCCACCGGGGAGCCACCGGGGAGAGGGCCTCGCCGTCGGCGTACCGCTCCTCCGTCCGGAACACGCTTGCCGCCGCAACGTGGACGTCGGGCCCGTGGGCTCGCTCGGCGCGGGGAGGGTGAACGGTAAGGGCGCGCAGCCGGCCGTGCGTCCAGGGGGCAGATGCGCCTCCCCGCGCCCCCGCACCATGCGCCACCCGGCGCAGCCCGGCGGGGCGCTGTGTGATCGCCCGATTCTCGTACCGGCCGCCGCCGTACGGGCGCCGGAGCCGGGCGTACGCGCTGGTCCGGGGCGGTTTTCTGTAGGGATCCCACAGGAGCCCGGCGAAGCCCCTGTCGGGGACCCGTTCCCCGGCGCGGGGGGCCGGACGATAGTTTCTTGCGGAGTACCTGCTCCCTACGGAAGAGGGTGTTCCCTTGAGCCGCTCGGTTCTCGTCACCGGAGGCAACCGCGGCATCGGCCTGGCCATCGCCCGGGCGTTCGCCGACGCGGGCGAAAAGGTCGCCGTCACCTACCGGTCGGGTGAGCCACCGGAGGGTTTCTGCGCCGTCAAGTGCGACATCAACGACGCCGAGCAGGTGGAGCAGGCCTACAAGGAGATCGAGGAGAGGCAGGGCCCGGTCGAGGTGCTGGTCGCCAACGCCGGCGTCACCCGGGACCAGTTGCTCCTGCGGATGTCCGAGGAGGACTTCACGTCCGTGGTGGAGACCAACCTCACCGGCACCTTCCGGGTCGTCAAGCGCGCCTGCCGGGGCATGCTCCGCGCGCGCAGGGGCCGCATCGTGCTGATCTCCTCCGTCGTCGGCCTGCTGGGCTCGGCGGGGCAGGCCAACTACGCCGCCTCCAAGGCCGGCCTGGTCGGTTTCGCCCGCTCGGTCGCCCGGGAGTTGGGCTCCCGCAACATCACCTGCAACGTGGTCGCGCCGGGCTTCGTGGACACCGACATGACGCGCGCGCTCACCGACGAACAGCGCGCGAAGATCGTCGAACAGGTCCCGCTGGGCCGCTACGCCCAGCCCGAGGAGGTCGCCTCCTCGGTGCGCTTCCTGGCCTCGGAGGAGGCCGCGTACATCACCGGAGCCGTCATTCCCGTGGACGGCGGATTGGGCATGGGTCACTGAACGTCATGAGCGGACTTCTCGCCGGAAAGCGCATCCTCGTCACCGGGGTGCTCACCGACTCCTCGATCGCCTTCCACGTCGCCCGGCTGGCGCAGGAGGAGGGTGCCGAGGTCGTCCTCACCGGTTTCGGGCGCCTGACGCTGGTGCAGCGCATCGCCAAGCGGCTTCCCAAGGAGGCCCCGGTGATCGAGCTGGACGTGCAGAACAGCGAGCACCTGGACACCCTGGCCGGCAAGGTCGCCGAGCACCTCGGCGAGGGCGTCGGGCTGGACGGCGTGGTGCACTCCATCGGCTTCGCGCCGCAGGACGCGCTGGGCGGCAACTTCCTCAACACCGGCTGGGAGTCCGTCGCCACGGCCG
Source organism: Streptomyces nanhaiensis (assembly GCF_046614825.1). NCBI lineage: Bacteria > Bacillati > Actinomycetota > Actinomycetes > Kitasatosporales > Streptomycetaceae > Streptomyces > Streptomyces nanhaiensis. Next base: position 5,922 of record NZ_JBKJFM010000088.1, on the reverse strand, counting down.
TCGAGGTCTCGGCGTACTCCCTGAAGTCGCTGACCATGGCCCTGATGCCGCTGCTCGAGAAGCGCGGCGGCTCGGTCGTCGGCATGGACTTCGACGCGCAGGTGGCCTGGCCCAAGTACGACTGGATGGGCGTGGCCAAGGCCGCCCTGGAGTCCACCTCCCGCTACCTCGCCCGCGACCTGGGCCACAAGAACATCCGCTGCAACCTGGTGTCGGCCGGGCCCATCAAGTCCATGGCCGCCAAGTCCATCCCCGGCTTCGAGGAGCTGGCGGACGTGTGGAACACCCGCGCCCCAATCGGCTGGGACCTCTCCGACCCCGAGCCCGCCGCGCGCGGCGTGGTCGCCCTGCTCTCGGACTGGTTCCCGAAGACGACCGGCGAGATCGTGCACGTGGACGGCGGCGTCCACATGATGGGCGCGTAGCGCGTCCGCGGTCGCAGGACCACCAGGGCCGCCCCCGGTCCCGCGCGGGACCGGGGGCGGCCCTGGTGCGTGCCGTGGCGGGCCCCTGCGGGCGGGCGCCGGGGGGCGGGGTCAGTCGCCGGTGCCGGAGCCGCGGCAGGTCCGGGCGTACGAGCCCGCCTCCCGCGCGGCCGTCTCCGCGTCGCGGGAGGCGATGGCGTCCACCAGCCGCCCGTGGTCCAGATACCCCTCCGAGCGCAGCTCCTCGCCCACGTCGTTGCGGAGGAAGGTGCGCACGACGGTGCCGAGGTCCGCGTAGAGCGCGGTCAGCACCTCGTTGTGCGACGCCCTGACGATCGCCAGGTGCAGCGTGACGTCGGCCTCCACGAAGCGCTCCACCTCGCCCGTCTCCCAGGCCGCCTCGCGCCGGCGCAGCAGCGCCCGCAGCTGGCGCAGGTCCTGCTCGGTACGGCGGTGCGCGGCCAGCCGGGCGGCCTCGGCCTCCAGCACCGAGCGCAGCTCGGCCACGTCGCGCGGATCGGCGTCCGCGAAACGGCGGTGCATCACCCCCGCGAGTTCGCTGGTGGCCACCACGTAGGTGCCCGAGCCCTGCCGGATGTCCAGCAGCCCGTTGTGGGCGAGGGCCCGCACGGCCTCGCGCACGGTGTTGCGGGCCACCCCGAGCTGTTCGACCAGCTCGGGCTCGGTCGGGATGCGGGAGCCCACCGGCCACTCGCCGGAGGTGATCTGGTCGCGCAGGGCGTCGATGACCTGGTCGGCCAGGGCGGAGCGGCGGGGCGAGGTCAGGGGCATGGCACTTCCCGGGTCGGCGGGGGCGGTGGGCACGGCGGATACGGCAAGTGAGCGGCGAGGCGCACCAGATGGCCTCGATTCATCCGATGATTCTATGATGCATGTCATGGCTGACGATCCCGTGACCACCGACCACCGGGCCGAAGGGGGGAACCCGGACAGCGTAGGCACCCGCACCGCCGCGGGCGCCTCCCCGGCCTCCCACCCGGGCGCGGCCGCGGACGCCTCCCCGTGGACTCGGCGGCTGCTGGTCGCGGGCATCGTCCTGGCCGCGCTCAACCTGCGCCCCGCCATCACCGCGCTCGGCCCGCTCCTGGAGGAGGTCCGCGAAGCGCTGGCGATGAACGGCACCGTCGCCGGACTGCTGACCTCCGCACCCGCCCTCTGCTTCGCCGTGTTCGGCGGCGCCGCACCCCGGCTGGCCCGCCGCCTGGGCCCGGCCGCCGTGGTGCTCGCCGGGATGGCCGCCGTGACCGCCGGTCTGGCGCTGCGCCCCCTCGCCGGCGGAACGGCCTGGTTCCTGACCACCAGCGCACTGGCGCTTGCGGGCATCGCGGTCGGCAACGTCCTGATGCCCGTGGTCGTCAAACGCTGGTTCCCCGACCGGATCGGCCCGATGACCGGCCTGTACTCCATGGCGCTCTCCGTGGGAACCGCCGCGGCCGCCGCCCTCACCGTCCCGGCGGCCCAGGCGCTGGGCGGCGGCTGGCGCCTCGGGCTCGGGATGTGGGCGCTGCTCGGCGCCCTCGCCCTGGCGGTCTGGGCGCCGGTCGTACGCGGCGCCCGCACCCGTACCGCCGCGCCGGCCGGCCCCGGGGGCGGCGCGGACGCTCCCGGGGCCGGAATCCGCATCACCCGCTCCGTCACCGCCTGGTCGCTCGGCGTCTTCTTCGGCTTTCAGGCCACCGCCGCCTACGTCGTCATGGGCTGGCTGCCGCAGATCTTCCGCGACGCCGGGGTCCCCGCCCCCACAGCCGGCCTGCTGCTGGCGGTCACCATGGGGATGAGCATCCCGCTGTCCTACGTGCTGCCGAGGATCGCCGCCCGGCTCGGCCACCAGGGCCCCCTCGTCGCCGTCCTGGCCTGCTGCGGACTGGGCGGATACGCCGGACTGTGGTTCGCCCCCGCACAGGGCGCCTGGGCCTGGGCGCTGCTGCTGGGCGTCTCCAACTGCGCCTTCCCCCTCGTCCTCACCATGATCGGGATGCGGGCGCGGACCGGCGCCGGGGTCGCCAAGCTCTCCGCCTTCGCGCAGGGCACCGGCTACCTGATCGCCGTTCCCGGACCGCTGCTGGTCGGAGCCCTCCACCAGCACACCGGGGGCTGGCACGCGCCCCTGGCCCTGATGGCCGCCCTGATGACCGCCCAGCTCGCGGTGGGCCTGGTGGCGGGCCGGGACCGGTGCGTCGAGGACGGCGGCTGAGTGCGACACTGGGCGCATGCCAGTGCTCGAACCCGATCCGCCCAACGGCCAGAAGAAGCTGCTCCTCGTCCTCGGCGCGATGCTCGGCGTCACGATCGTGATCGGCGTCCTCGCCTCCGTCATCGCCCCCTAGGCCCTCCCGGGGCCCGCCACGCGGCGGGGCGCCGCGACCACGTGGCGCGACCACGTGGCGCGATCCCGCGGCCGGGCCGTGGTGGGGCCGGCCCCACCGTCCCCTAGGGGGCCGGGCTCAGGGGGCAATGGGTGGACCGCCGGATGGGACGGAGGCCCCGCGGTCCGTAGCGTCGGAGCACAAGCCCAGGACGCCACGGAAGACGACGGAGGCGAGCCCGATGACGGCTCACGCACCCACCCGGCACACCCCCCGCCCGGCGGCCGGCGGCGCGGACGCACGGCTGCCGTGGTGGGCCGCCGCACTGCCCGTGGTCGCCTTCGCGGTGCTGCTGGCGCTGCTCGCCGGCGGAGGCGGGGCCGAGGCCGCCGACGCCGGGTCCGGCCGGTACCTCGCCCACCTGCTGGACCGGCTCCGGGAACTCCTGCCGCACTGACCGGCCGCATCCGGCCGCGGTGTCACCCGGTCGGGGACGGGCCCCAACTCCCCGCGCCACACGCCGCCGTTCGTGCGAAGCTGGAGACATGAGCGCCGATGTGTCACGCAGGATCGTCATCCTCCGACATGCCAAAGCCGACTGGCCCGACGACGTGGCCGACCACGACAGGCCCCTCGCGGAGCGGGGACGCAGGGACGCACCGGCCGCCGGCCGCTGGCTCGCCGCCAGCGGCATCGTCCCCGACCTCACCCTCTGCTCCACCGCCGCCCGCACCCGCGAGACCTGGAAGCTGGTCGTCCACGAACTGCCGCAGCGGCCGAGGACGGTCTACGAGGAGCGGCTCTACGAGGCCTCGCTCGGCGAGCTGATCGCGGTGGTCAACGAGGTGCCGGACGACGTCGTGGACCTCATGCTCGTCGGCCACAACCCCGGCATGCACGCCATGGCCGACGCCCTCGCCGGAGAGGCCGAGGAGGACGCCAGGAGCCGGCTGGACCACATCGGCTTCCCCACCTCCGCCGCGGCAGTGGTCTCCTTCACCGGCCCCTGGAAGTCCGTGGAACTGGGGAGCGGGCGCCTCGAGGCGCACTGGGCACCGCACGACTGACCCCGGCCGGCGGCCGCCGGTGAGGGACGTCGACGGGCCCGCCGGTCCGGATCCACTCCGCTCCGGCGGGCCCGCCCGTCCGCCGTGTGCCCGCGTGTGCCCGCGAGGGTGCCGCGCCGGGCGGCCTCACACCGCGGTGTCGGCCGCCTCGACCTCCTCGCGCGTGACGCCCAGCAGGTACAGCACGGTGTCCAGGAACGGCACGTTCACCGCGGCGTGCGCGGCCTCCTGCACCACCGGCTTGGCGTTGAACGCGACCCCGAGCCCCGCGGTGTTGAGCATGTCCAGGTCGTTGGCGCCGTCGCCGATCGCCACCGTCTGGGCCAGCGGCACCCCGGCCTCCGCCGCGAAGCGGCGCAGCAGCCGGGCCTTGCCAGCCCGGTCCACGACCTCCCCGACGACCCGGCCGGTCAGCTTCCCGTCCACGATCTCCAGGGTGTTGGCCGAGGCGAAGTCCAGCCCCAGCCGCTCCCGCAGATCGTCGGTGACCTGCGTGAAACCGCCCGAGACCACGCCCACCTGGTAGCCCAGGCGCTTGAGGGTGCGGATGAGGGTGCGGGCCCCCGGTGTGAGGCGGACCTCGGAGCGCACCTTGTCGACGACCGACTCGTCCAGCCCCTCCAGCAGCGCCACCCGGGCGTGCAGCGACTGCTCGAAGTCCAGCTCGCCGCGCATCGCGGCGGCCGTCACCTCGGCGACCCTCTCCTCGCAGCCGGCGTGCGCCGCGAACAGCTCGATCACCTCGTCCTGGATGAGCGTGGAGTCCACGTCCATCACCACCAGGCGCTGCGCCCGGCGGTGCAGCCCGGCGGCGACCACGGCGACGTCCACGCCCAGGGCCGCCGCCTTCGGGGCCAGAGCGGTGCGCAACTCCTCCGTCCCGGTGCCGGACACGGCGAACTCCACCGCCGTGACCGGGTACTTCGCCAGCCGGAAGATGCGGTCGATGTTGCCGCCGACACCGGTTATCCGGGCGGCGATGGCGGCCGTGGCCTCGGCGGTCAGCGGATGGCCGAGCACGGTGACGTGGGAGCGGCCGGTGCCGCGCGGCCGGTTGTCGCCCCGGCCGGAGATGATCTCCGCCTGGAGCCGCATCGACTCCGCCCAGGAGTGCACGGTCGCCCGCAGCTCCCCCTCGGCCCCGCTTCCTTCCGGAGTGGTGACCAGGGCGCACAGGGTGATGCGGCCACGGGTGACGACCTGCTCGATGTCTATGACGTCCAGGGAGTAGGCGGCCAGCGTCTCGAAGAGACCTGCGGTGATGCCCGGCCGGTCCTTGCCGAAGATCTTCACCAGGAGGGTGGGGGTGTCGGCGTCCGCCCCGGCGGCGGGGACGGCTGCGGGGACGGGCGGCGTGGTCTGCGAAGCGCTCATGATGATCCCTACGGTATCGAGCACCAGGGCGGTTCCGTACGCACGTCCGTACCCCGGACAGCCCCGGTCAGGCCCCGCCGGAGGTGGTCCGCACCTCCGCGTCCGGCCCTTCCTGAGGCCGCGAGCGGACCGTAGCGGTTCGGCAACCATCCGGCGGGGGCGGCTTCATGTCCGGCCGCGGAGCCTGGAATAGTTCCTCCACGATCGTTCGCCATCCCTAGCCCTCTCATCACAGGGGGTAACTCGGGGGACAACTTTGTGGGGCATGGAGTGCCGGAACTCGTACTGGAACTGAACGGACGGACCTGGACGCTCGACCCGTCCAGGTCCTACACCCTCGGACGTGATCCGCAGGGTGATCTCGTGGTCGACGACGCCAGGGTCTCCTGGCGGCACGCCACACTGCGCTGGGCCGGCAGGAGCTGGCTCGTCGAGGACCACGGCAGCACCAACGGCACGTACGTGCAGGGACGTCGTGTCCAGCAGACGGAGGTCGGCGCGGGCTCGGTGGTGCACCTCGGCAACGCCACCGACGGGCCCCGGCTGGCCTTCTCCGGCCTGCCCGCGGCGGCGCCCGCGCAGGCGGCGCCCGCCCCGCAGCCGGTCGCGCAGCCGCAGGGCGGTCCCGGCCGGCACGCCGGACCCGGCGGGCGATTACTGGAACTGCGCGGTGACACGGCGGTGTTACGGGATCCCGGCGGCGGCGACCTGTGCGCGCTGCCGGCGTCG